>CALFPI010000635.1 GCA_937919035.1 uncultured Gemmatimonadaceae bacterium | reverse complement strand
TGGCTGTTGAAGACCCAACTCCTGAATTCGGTTCCGTAGCGCAGCACCGGTACCTCAAAGGTGACCTCCAACTGCTTGAAGCTGTCCCCCTCGCCCTGTAGTGGCGGGAAGGACAGAATGACCCGGTCTGACTGGATCTCGGGTACGAACTCGTCCAGATCCAGAAGTTCGCCATCGATTGAGACCGAAGTGATCTGCTCGGCCCGACTGTGGGTCAGGATCTCGAGCCGATCGAAGCCTGAATTCTCCGTGGCAAACTCGGGGCGCACGACGTAGGTGAACAGCGTCGGTTGGAAGGAGTCCACCTCAATGGGCCAGATCTCGCCAACAACAGCGCGAGCCAGCGGTGTCTCACCGAACTGCAGCCAGATCTGGTCGAGCCGTGGCGCCCGGGTGAACGTGCTGAAGAGGCGGATATCCAACTGGATGTAGCGGCTGGGGCCGCGTGACAACAGCGCCGTTCCATCCTCCCACGAATCGGCGGGGATCGTCACATCACGCTCGCCCTCGGCAAAATCGTACGGTGGCGACCAGAAGCTCCAGTTCTCGACATCCGGCCGAGGGTCCAGGCGAGCGCTTGGCTCGATTTTCTCATATTGTGCCAGAGTGATGGGTCGTATGTCACCCGAGATGGTCTCTTCGAAGTAGAGGTTCGGGTCGGGCACACTGCCCATCCGTGAGCGGATCTGAATCCGTGTGCCTTCCGGCAGATCACCGCTCCAGCGCACCTTGCCCCAGTTGACTTCCTTGCCGAAGTCGAGGATCTGCGTCCGGTACGACGTGGTTTCGACGAATCCCTCGCCGTAGACCTCGAATTCGGCGACCTCCCAGTTGCGCAGCGGGAAGGTTTTGAAGGTGAGCCAGCGTATGGATCGTGTCGGCATGGAGAGATCAACGACGACGTCGAGGTTCTCTTCCGTGAAGCGCAGCACATCAAGGCGACGATCGCGGACCCCGAGCCAACTGAAGCCCTTGGAAAAGGCGACAACGTCGCAGGAACTGGCAGCGAAACGCGTGGAGTTGTCTCCCACCCGTATCTCGTAGGAGTCCACGTAATTGGCGACGAAGCTGTCCTCACCAAAGGCCTCATCCGGCGGGCGCGGCTGGGACAATTCACTGATCAGCAGGGCATCGTCGGTGGCACCCAGGCGGGGAAAGAAGCGAATGCGATTGACTGGAACCGCAGCGCCGAAGTCGATCACCGTGCCCCCGGGCCAGGCCGAGGCCGACAGCGGCGCATCCACCCGCCCACCCGAGAAAATGCTCGAGCTCAGAGTGATCCGGCGAAACTGAGCCGTGTTGACATCGCCATCGAACATGGGTCTGGTGATGGGGGTGTGCTGTCCTGCTACGGCACAGCCATCCGTCGTCGTGGCAAAGCCCCCGGCGTAGAGAAAGGGGATGCTGGCGATCTCCTTCGACGCGGGATCGGCAAGGGTGATATTGACCGACGGATCAAAGAATCGCGGCAGGATGCTGGTGGGGAAGCTCGCGTGCTTGAACTCGATGAGGGTATCCCCCCCGGCGCCGTGGGGTGTGGTGCTCACAGCTACTGTGCGCACGTTCTGTTGGTCGACAACGAGATATACGGCGCCCTCTGAGCTGAGGGCTGTCGCCCACGGATTGCCCTCTGCGCCGCCGAGAATGAACTCGGAGCGAGCCGAGGCCCGATCCGTGAAGCAGACACAAAGCAACAGAGCCAGAGAACTCAGGGAGCAGCGATTGATAGTCATGGCACTTCCGTAGGGATGGGATATCCGGACGTTGCGCGAAAGTGTAGTGCGCCAGCCGCCGCCAGACAAGATTGACAACTGCAAGGCACGGATCTTCCTTCTGTGCCAAGCTGACCCCCCCCTCAGTTCACCGTTGTCGTGCAGGAGGTTACATCCATGGTTCCAGCGCGTCTCCCGGATCGGGGCCTACGCCTGCTGGCGTTGCTCTGCACGTGTGTCGTATTTCAGGCTCAACCGGGCCGTGGGCTGGAAACGGTGCGCATCGGTGCCGACGGGGATCTGAACTGGCTCGGCGAGGGCACCGCCGCTGTCACCACTGTCGAGGCCCAGCATCAATCCCTGCTGGATGGCAACAAGCTGCTCGCCGGCAATGCTCCCGGTGATCTGATCGACTTCGCCAACACGGACTTCGTCGGCGCCATTCTGCCCCGGCGCATCGAGTCGGGAGAAAACGTCGCCCACGGCACACTGGAACGTGGCGGAACGATCGGCTCGCCGAATGTCTTTGACTTCAGCGGCACCTTCAAGGCGCTGGATCTGCAGCTGGCACTGGAAGAACTGATCACGCCTGGTGCAGACGGCGCCCAGGATGCCTTTGAGCGCAAGGATCTGAACTCACTGGGCATTCTGGTGATTCTGGATCTTGGTGGACGCTTCGGTGTCGAACGCATCCGCTTCTATCCGCGCAATACGATCCAGCCGTCCCCGGTTACGCCCTTCGAAAATGATTTTCTGCGATCTTTCGAGCTGTTCGTCAATGACGGGCTGTCCCTCAGTCAGGCGGGCGTGCCGATCTGGGGTCAACCGATCCTCAATGAGGCAGACAACAAGAACCACGTCGTCGAGGTCACGCTGGATCCGCCACAGTACGTCCAGCACGTGCGCTTGCGGTCGACGTCGACGATTTCCTTTGAGATCGATGAAATTGAGGTTTTCGGCATCGGCTATCTGGCGACGGCGACATACATCTCTGACATCTACGATGCCGGGCAGCCAGCCGTGTGGGGCCGGCTCAGTTGGATCGAGCAGGTCCTGGGCGATCCCAGGTTTTCCTCCGTCCGCATTCGCACGCGCACGGGCACCGACGACGATCCCTTCGTATTCACCCGGACCCTGAATGGACGGATCAACCCGGAAGAGATCGCTCTCTCGGTGGACGATCCCACCAGCGAACTGGGCCTCGAAGAGTACCGCAAGTTGCCGAAGATCGACGCTCAGGGCCGTCAATGGAATGCGGGCCCCGTCAAAGAGGATCTGATCAACTGGAGCCCCTTCAGCACGCCCTTTCCTGCGGAAGCGGCCAATACCGTCGGCGTTCCCATCACCTCGCCAAGCCCGCGGCGCTACATGCAGATGCTGATCGAATTCGACAGCAACGATCTGGATGCGGCGCGCGCCATCGAATCCCTGCAGTTCGAGTTGCTCAAGCCGCCTCTGGCCGATGAACTGCTCGCCGAAGTGTTTCCCCGTGAGGTGGATCAGATCGGCTCGGTGCCCCTGGAGTATTCGGTGTTGTCGCGCCTGGCCACACCGAATCTCCTCGGCTTTGATCGGCTCACCATCAATACGCCCCTGCGTGTGGCATCGATCGATGAGGTCCAGGTCTTCGATGCGACGGGCCGCGAAATCGGTTCGCGCCAGTTTTCCAGCCTCGCCGACACGGTTGACGACGGCGGCTTCGGCATCGTTTCGGTGGACGAACACAGCTTCGAGGTGCAGTTCCCGCTTGTGCAGCAGGATGGCGCCGTCGTGCGTATCCGCTTCCAGACGGATGTGCTGACATACAGCACCAACTTCACCGCGTCTGCGAAGCTCTCGACCCAACCTGGCGCTACGCAGCCGATCGATGAAGGGGACACGGGAGATCTCGGGCCAGGAGACGACCCGGATCTGTCGGGCACCACCGTCCTGAGCCCGGCCCTGCTGCGGGGACGCCTGCTCGACCAGGTCCGGCTGCAGCCCAATCCGTTCTCGCCGAATGGCGACGGGATCAACGATGTGATGCAGTTGGGCTACAGTCTGCTGTCCCTCGGCTCGCCACGACCGGTGGGGATCGAGATCTATGATCTCAGTGGCCGCCAGGTGCGGGTGCTGGCAGCGGTTGCCGAGGCCAACGGGCGTTACGAAGGCAAGGGCTGGGATGGGTTGGATGAGTCCGGCAAGCTTGTGTCCCCCGGGCTGTATGTTCTGCGCATTGCCGTCGAGGGGGATTCGCGCAGTGACGAGATGACCCGCGTCGTCGCCGTCGTCTACTGATCCACCTCGGCGGGTCGATCACTGTCCGTCGAAGAACTTCCGTGCCAGTTCCTCACTCTGCGTCCGGGTGGCCGCCTCCAGACGTCGGGCCCGCTGTTCGTGCGCATAGATCCTGAACTCTTCTTCGGCCTCTTCCGCCCGCCCGGTCCGCCGGTACAGGCCCCCCAGATAGAGATGCGCCTCGTACTCATCTGGCGTCAGTTGCAGCAGTGCCTCGAAGTGAGCCATCGCCTCCTCGTAACGCCCCTGCCGTGCCAGCAGCCGCCCCAGGCTCCAGTACGCCGCAAGAGACTTGCCGTCGAGGCGCAGAACCCGCAACAGCAGTTGCTCGGCCTCCTGCAAGGCTGGCGTCGACACCAGAGTCACACCTGTCTGTGGCGGAGCCGCACGGGAGATGAGCAGGTCCGCCAGGCCCTGATACGTATCGGCGTGCTGCGGTGCGGCCGCCAGGGACAGGCGATACTGGACCTCGGCCGAGTCACCTCGGCCCTGGCTCTCGTGCAGTCGCGCCAGCTGATACCGTACCAGGGACGAGTCCGGTCGCAGAGCCAGCACCCGGCGGTAGGCCTGTGCTGCCCTCTCCGGTTTGTCAGAGACGAGGCTGACGAAGGCCAGGGTGCCCTGCAGGTCGGCGCGGTCCGGTTCTCGTGCAACAACCTCCTCCAACTCCTGCAACGCCTGGTCCTGTTTGCCGCTTGCCAGCAGGGCCATCGCCAGCTCGCGCCGGGCGACGATCGAGCCCGGCGCGTGGCGCAGGTATCCTCGGTACAGCGCCGTAGCCGGGCCAAATTCCCCGCGTCGCGACAGCAGGGCGGCGAGCTTGAGCGTTGCCTCAGGGAAGTCCGGATCGGCCTGCAGCGCCAGGCGATACTCGCGCATGGCGTTGGCCGGCATCTGGCTGGCGTCGAAGGCCTGGCCCCGCCAGAAGTACTCACGGGCCGTAACGGAGGCGGTCAACGGAGTGGTGCCGGCATTCAGCAGCAGAGCCAGCAGAACCGTAGCGCCGATCGCTGCGACTCGACCCGGGCCTCGGTACATCCGGTAGGCGCCATAACAGGCCAGCAACAGCAGCACAGGCACGAAGGGCAGGCGGGTGAGGCTGGTGACCGGTCCCAGCAGCACGGAAAGGCTGCCGCTGACGACGAAGCCGGTGACGAGCAGCCCCATACGTGAGCGGCCATCCGGGGTCCGCAGAAACAGGGCCAGTCCGACCAGGGCCAGGGGCGCGGTGAGACCGAAGGGAAAGGCGAGCCACCGATACCAGAGCAGGCCCGACAACAGGATCGATTCGTCGCGGCCAAAATATAGGTCGTGATCGTGCGCAATTTCTGCGCCGCGCCAGAAGTCGTGGATCCTGGCGGCAATGTCGAGGCCGCTGCTGACATTCTCCGGGCCCGGGGAGACGCCGTACAGCGTCACCACGGGCACCAGGATGATGCCACAGCCTGCGGCCAGCCAGATCCCACGGAGCCACCCCAGCGTGCCGTTGTCGTCGGAGCGGGGCGGGCAACGCCCCAGCCACCAGAGGAGAAAGGGCAACAGGAGCAGGGCTGCAGGGGTTGTCAACGTCGCGATACCGACCAGCATACCGGGCACCAGCCAGCGCCAGACGGGCTCTGCCGGCGTCTCTGTCAACAACCAGAGCAGCAGCAGTACGGAGAATACGGCGGCGGTTGCCGGCAGCAGTTCGCCGGTGTAGTAGAGCAGCGGCCCGTAGACGGTTGCCAGCAGGGCTGCCGCAAGGGCCACCCCCCGGGGGAACAACCTGCGTCCGATCAACCACACAAGCACACAAGAGGCGCTGCCCGCAGCAGCCTGAACCATCCGCGGCCACCACAGGGAAACGTCGAGGGACTGCAGCAGGACCGGCCGACTGAACAACGGGCCATCCTGGATCTCGAACAGATACCCCAGACGAGCCAGCAGCGCCAGCAGCGCCACCGTACCGGGAACCAGCCACTTCACTGCGTCACCCTCAGGGTGCTACAGACAACCGTTGTCGGCACATCCTCGAGGCCACGGGGGTCTACTCGAGGCCGGCGTAGGCGGTGATGAAGGTCTGTGTGATGGTGACGCTTTCACCCCCCTTGGGCTTGCGCCGATCGATCTTCACCCCGACCTGTGTTGTCACGCCGTATCCCAGATACGCCGAAGTATTGGAGAACTGGGCGGCGCCGACGACGCCATGGAAGTCCTCGGAATTGCGCCGCAGGTCGTTGTGGAAGGTCATCTCCACGCCGGCCTGCATCTGTGTCGAAGTCAGCAGGGGAAAGCTCATGAGCAGCCCACCCAGTTGCGTCAGGGACCGCCGCTTTTCCGTGGACACAACGTCGATCGTCTGATGCCGGAACTCGCTCTTCCACCGCGGTTCGATGTTGATCAGGCCCATGTCGAAGCCATAGCTGATGCGATTGATGACGCCAAAGAAGTAGTTCGTATTGCGCTGGCCGAGAAGGGCCCGCTCTTCGGCACCGAGGCGGGACTCAAATATGTCCCACTTGGCGAAGTTTTCCGTCTTCAGGCCGTTGTAGTCGTATTCGTGGCCCATCCACAGCGTGTTGATCCAGGCATCGCGGCCCACGAGGGGGTCTTCGATCTTCGTTGATTCGCCCGTGCGGATGTTGGCGTTTGGCAGCCACTGGAGCAACTCGTTGGGGATGTCATCCTCCACATCCTTGACCATTTCGAAGACACGGAACCGTCCCCAGCCGGCCAGATCCCGGTCAACGGTGAGCATGGCGTAGTTGGTGTGGTTCTTCTGGTCCGATGAGATCAGACCTTCGCGCAGCACGCCCAGACTGAAGCGCACCTCGGGCGAGACATTGATGCCGCCGTAGAGGTTGAAGCCCCGGTGGTCCTTGCGATACGGGTAGTCGGGCTGTTCGTCATTCTCAAAACGGTCAACCCAGAAGTTGTTGTTCAGATCGACGCCGTAGAGAAACTCCGGACGGTCGACGCTGTGCCGCAGGAAAGGCTCGTCGTAGTCAGGAATGTTGTTGCTGAGGAAACGGTTGTCATTCTGGTTGAAGTCGGAGATGAAATCGTTGTTCTCATCCCAGCCGGGAAACACGTTGGGGTCACCGACCTGCCAATCCTTGCGCACGAGGTCCGGGAACTGGTCCTGGTCATCGTTGTCATCCACAAGTTCCACCACGTGGATGCGCTCGTCCTCGTAGTCAATGAAGCCGTCGCCCTGGGTGGTGAAGGTCGACGTGTTGTAGCGCGGATCCATGCTGTAGGCTTCGCCGAAGACGAACCATGGATACTCATTGCGCGACAGGTTCATCATCCACGCATCAGCGCCGCGGTCGCCGCGGATGCCGGAAGCCGTCTCGTGGCTGCTGCTGATCACGTTCGGATACTTCCGGTACGAATAGCTCATGTCGTACTCGCCGTAGAAGTCAAAACCGAGGACTTCCTTCAGTTCCAGGGTGGTGCCCCAGATCTGCGTCGAGGTCGGCAGGCCGTACTCGAAGGACACGAGACGCAGGTTGGTATTGTCCTGCACATTGCCGTCGGCCTGCGATACCAGCAGCAGCACCGAGTCATCGGACTGGTTCAGCTGGTTGTCGGACGTCATCCAGACCTGATAATCGTTACCCAGGATGTAGCGGAATTCAACCTTGGCGATCTCTTCCTTGGAGCCACTGGCCCGGTTGACGAAGGCGGGGCTGTCAAAGTCGTAGCGCAGCCGGATCTCCTCGGTGCCATCGGCGGCGAGGAAGCCTTCACGGACGAAACCGCCCTCGATGATGGGCTCAAAGCGGATCTCTTTGCCACGCTCCACGGTGCCATCGACATAGGTGATCAGGATGTCGGACCCGGCAGGGAAGAAGGCGGCGCCGCCGATGCCATCCTCCGGCGAATCGTCGCGCAACACGACCTCGATGACGGACAGGGTCTTGTTCTGATCCACCGTCAGTTCGCCACTGATCGGATTGCCCGTGAAACCATCGACGAGGGTGTTCGACTGATGGGAGTTGACGCCCGTGAAGCCGAGGGTCGCAAAGTCACCCATGTCGACGGTGAAACGCCCACCCACCAGGGAGGTGAGGTTGGTCACCAGTGATTCCTGGTCGCCCGTGGTGGAGCCACCGGGGCGGCTCAGACGCGAGTAGATGACCGTGCCGTGATACTTGTCGGCGGCATAATCGAACTGCACGCCATCCCATTGTGGCTTGGAGAAGGTCATCGGAGTCAGGGTTGTGCGGATCTTGTCGCCCATGGTCAGGGCGTAATGATGCTGCCCCTTGGAGTCACCGGAAATCAGCACGCCGCTGAACCACTGGTTGAACCGATTGCTCTTGAGCACCGATGAACCGAACTGGCCCGGCTGTGTCTGCGAATTGTTGAAGATCAACCAACCCTTGGTGACGAAATTGCCATAGACGTCGTAGTAGTAGTCACCCTCCTGAACGATGCTGACGTAGCGCTCATAGTAGTCGCGGGCATAGTTGGAATACTCCCACTGCCGCCACTGATACTCATTGTAGAGCTCCTGCGGTACGTACCAGCGACGCACAGCAGGGTCGAGGGCGTCGTGCATGACACCCGGCCCAGTCGGTTGGAAGGAGACCTCGCCACCTCGTTGGATCTGGCCGATACGCGCACCATAGTCCTCCTGGGCAGAAACTGGCTCCAGGGATGCCATCAGGGCGAGCAGGCAGGGGATCACCAGCCAGGTCGTGTTCCGTGCAGCCACAGGGTTCCTCCTAGTCATTGCGCAAAAACGGAGCGTGCGGGCACTGCTATTGCCACACATCAGGTCAGTAGGCGACGGCGACGGTACGTGTCAGCACGGTACCGGCACTGTCATCGTCGATGTTGAGGTCAGCTTTGAGGATGTAGATGCCTGGAGGCACCAGATGGCCATCGGCGTCGAGTCCATCCCAGGACACGGACTGAATCCCGGAATTGACGGTGCGTCGAGCGCTCCAGACGCGCCGCCCTGACAGGGCGTAGACGCTGATTTCAAGCTCTCTGGAACTGGTAATGCGGAAGACGGACAAGCCGACCTGGGTGATATCGTTGTGACCGTCACCGTTCGGCGTGAAAGGATTTGGACTGATGGTCAGATCTTCGACAATCCCACCACCCAGGGGCACGGAAAGGGACAGCGTATTGGTATCTACGGCAGGTTCCGCATCACCGGCTTCCACCGCCTGCCATGGTGCATCCAGCGAAGCCCCGCCGTTGGTCTGGCGCACGGCGAGGCTCACCGTTGTGCCATTGAGGAAGATTGGCGCTTGAAAGCGCAGCCTCAACTTTGGCCCGGCGCCGATCACCCGCCCCTTCTGACTGGCGGGCAGGGCCGAGTAGGCGGCGCCATCGAGACTGTCCCCCTTGGCGTCAAAGGGGTACTGGGCCCCGTCGCCGCGCAGAATGCGGAAGTACCGTACCGGTCCCTGCTCGGTCGCATCGAGATCCTGCCAGGCCAGTTGCCCGACTTCAACGAGGCTGCCCGACGACAGGCGCCGGAAGAAGATCACGTCGCCACGCTCCTCCTCTTCCAGCAGGCCCCACGAGGGCGCCGAGAGCACGATATCGTCATTTGATACCGGCACCTGCTCACCTTCGATGGTCAGCCGGTGGTAGACCCGCGTCGTGTTCGGCAGAATGTTGACGGCATCGGGAATCCGCACCCAGATCGAATCAGCCAACTGGCGGAGCACACTCAATTCCTTGCCGCTCGCTGTCAGGTAGCGGCCATCACCGGTGGCCTCATAGGTCGTCGTTGTGCCATCTCCTGCATCGACTTCCATCTCCAGCAACCGCAGGCTACCGGAAGCTGGCATCGATAACAGGATCTCATCAAAACCGAGGCTGCTGCTGGGGGAGGAGATGAAGTTTGGCTGCAAGTAGACCTGGAACGTGTCGATTACGCCTGCCAACGGGATTTCAGTGGGCGATACCTCGGCAAGGACCCGTTCCGCGACCGGATTGAGGAGCTCAATGTGAATGCTCTCGATGGCGGCGGCGACATCACGATCCGTTGTCGACATGCTCACCTGCAACTGCACGAATCGCCGCAGTCCCGGGGATGTCACCCGCTCACCCTGTTCGACGTAGGTGCGACTCCACGTGGACCAGCCAGAGGTGGGCACATAGATCGTGTCGGCGGGCCCCTTGAAACTGCCCAGCAGATTCCGCCACGCATCGTAGGTAATCTCCTGCCCCGACTTGTCGAAGTAACGCACGACCTTGCCGAGCAGGTCGCCGGTTCGCGTTCGAATCTGCAGATCGGTGCCGGCAGGCGTCTCGGCGGACCACGTGATGGCCCCGAAATGACGGGGCTCGGGCAATTCGATCAGGTCGGAGGTGAATTCGACCTGTGCCGGGTAGCCGCTCGAAAAGAGCTGGTATTCGGCGATGCTGGGACCCGTATTGTAGCCACCACGGCGACCGGGATCGACGGAGACGACGGTCATTTCCAGGAAGCGCAGCGGGCGCGGGTCAGAGTACGGGTCGAGGAGATGTTCGAAACGGTCGATGCTGTTGTCCTCGCGGCTCCGCGGACTGAGGCGTGTCCACTTGATGCGTCCGTTGGCATCGCGCGAGCCGTCCGAACCACGCACGACATAACCGTCGATGAAGCGCTGCGGTGCAGTCGTCGAGGTGCGCATGGCATCGAGCCAGAAGGTTGCCCCCATATCAACGGTGAGGATACCACGGTCGATGGTGGGGGACCACACCAGATGCAGGAAGTTGGACTTGAAATCGCCATCAAAAGCGGGTCCGGGGGCAAAGTTGCCACCCGTGAGAAACACGCTGCCACCGCCGTCGATAATACCGGGACTGATGTTGTCACCGAATCCCAGAGGTTCGACGTCGGCCAGTCGTGGTCGCTCCCGCTGGTAAAACTCGCGTCGTCCCTGGCGCGCCGCATCGAGAGACTCGTAGACATCGCGTTCCACAGGCTCTTCGAGTCCCTGCAGGTCGCGGATGTAATAGATGATGTCGCCGCGAATGCTGACAGGCAGATCCAGCCATGCCGCCTCATCGGCCAGCAGATGCCCACGCCCCTGGCGCGAATCGGTGACGATGATACGGATCGTCTCCACCATACGCCCTTCCCACTCGGGGCTCGCCAGGACCTGTTCCATCGTCAGAGGGAAATCGCGAATCGATTCGTTGGGGGCGTTGGTGCCGCCAATGGAGACGAAATCGACGCGGTCCGCGTCCTCTGTGACAGCCTCCTGATCGGGGGCGACGAGCACACGGAACTGTCGAAAGGGGTCACCGAGGTCTTCGTCGACGAAATGCAGCACCAGTTCGTCCACCGGCACAACCCGCCCCAGGTCGATCTCCACCCACCAGTCTTCCACGGGATCCTTCGGGTCGGGTTCCCAGAACGTCGTCGGGTCACCATCGAGGATGTTGGGCGCATCGGCTGCATTGGAGCCGACGCGGCTGATACCTGGACGCAGGAAATGGGTATAGAGCGGCACGCCCTTGCGGTCCAGAATGATCTCACCGCGCACGTCGAGCGTCTCGGTGCTGTCCACATTGAGGATCGCTGACTCGCCCTTGCTGCGTCTGACCTCGGACAGGGTCCGGGTAAAGGTGTCGCGATCATCCAGAATGTTGTAGCGCGTGCGGAAGCTGTGGGGACGGACCACACCATTGGCGTCAAGATCCACAGCATGCAGCGGCAGGGACCAGCGTTCCCAGTGGGCGGCTTCATCGACAACAATGGCATTGTTCGTGAGACGATAGCCGGTTCGTCTCTGGGCATCGGCGGAAACAGTCCACAGCAGCGCCCATCCCAGGATCACTGCCGGTAGCAGTCGAGATTGAGAGCGGCGGAACATGACCGTCATGATTTTCCTCGCATGTGTGTGCCACGCCAGTTCCGAGGCGGGGATTTTCCTCAGAATTGACCTGTCCTCGCTTCGTACGGCACCGGGTATCCTGCCGGTGGACGGGGCCACCGGACTGGCAAGATGCGGGTATGAAGGAGTCCCGCCAGGGCGCTGTCAAGCACGGGTGCCAGGCCCCGACCCCGATTTACCCATTTCGACACGAAACCTTATGGATTCCTGCCAGAGACAGCCTTGTCCTGCTCTTGCCTGGGGCGCAACGTCAGACGGCCCGCAGTGGGGATGTCCGTCCAGCTGTCTCGACTGCCATCCGGCCAGATGACGACGACGGAATCGGCTGCCCCCCGAGCCAGGCCGGCAACCACCGTGGGCGCGTTGCTCGAGCCAAAACCAAGGCCGGATGCGACCGATCCATGGACGGTTCGCGCTCCGGCATGGACAGCGACCCGCGCGCCGATGGCATCTCGGCCGCGAATCAGGGCCCGCACGGAGAGCGAAGCTCCCCCGGGGCCGTCGTTGCGGTACAGAGCGTTGGGCCAGACGTCAGCGTTGTAGTGGCCCCCGAGGCCGGCGTAGAGGTCCAGGTCACCATCCGCGTCATAGTCGGCGAAGGTGACTCCATGCCCTTTTCCCAGATTGCCAACGCCGGCGGCCTGGGTGACATCAGCGAATGTGCCGTCACCCCGCTGCAGGAACAACACATTCGGTTCGAGGCGAGACATCTCGGGCCCACCATTGGCCAGGTAGAGGTCAGGAGAGCCGTCGTTGTCGACGTCGCCGACGCCGGCGCCCATGGTGCCAAAGGAGCGTCCCAGTCCGGCGAGCACGGCGACATCGGTGAATGTCCCATCCCCCTCATTGTGATACAGGAATGGTCGATTGGGTTCGACAGCGCGGCCTTCGACGGCACTGCGCAGGACATCCTCGAAGCCGCTCATGGTGGCGACAAACAGATCCAGGGAGCCGTCGTTGTCGAAATCCAGGAAGAAGGTCACGTAGCCACCCTCCACGGGGAACACGACCCCCGACGCGGGTGCCCTATCGACGAATCCGAGCTTGCCCGAGGCGCCCATCTGGTTCCGGTACAGTCGGTTGGGGCCACCAATGTTGACGCTGTAGATGTCCGGCCAGCCATCTGCGTCGTAGTCACCGGCGGCGCAGCCCAGGCCCTTCAGGGTGTCGGCGACGCCCGCCGTCGCGGCGATATCGGTGAAAGAAACGGCGCCGTTGACACTGTCATTGTGGTGCAGGCTGTTGGCGCCGCCGTCGGCGATCACGCCGTTGGTCACGTACACATCGAGACGCCCATCAACATCAAAATCGGCCCACGTCGCCGTGAAGCTGGCCTGGGGACCGGCGACTCCGGCTGCCTGGGCGATATCGGTGAAGCCTGCTTCCCCATCGTTTCGATAGAGCGAGTTCGGCGCCACCCCCTCCCAGGCATCGCGTGTGACGAAGAGATCCGGGTCACCATCGTCGTCGACATCGGCTGCGGACGCGCCCCACCCGCCTCGGTGATCGGCCAGATTCAGGGCCCGGGTCTGATCGGTGAACAACCCCCCGTCGTTGCGGTAGAGCCCGTGTTCGACATGGATGCCGACACTGAACAGATCCCAGTCGCCATCGCCGTCATAGTCCAGCCAACTGCTGCCACGCCCGCGGTCGACTTTGGCTACACCGACAGAGTCGGCGACATCGACGAAGTGGGGAATGGCAGGTACTGTCGCCGGATCGGCGTGGTAGTAGAACTGGTACTCCGGCGGCAGGTCGGTTGCATCACCCCCCTGATCCTCATGGACCAGACGCAAAAGCCACAGGGCCTTGAGGCGATCCGTGTAGGAGTGGGCGAAGCGGTCGCTGGCGAGGCGCAAGGCGCTGCTGGCGGTTTCGTGGTCCTTGTTCCAGAAGGCGGCGGTGCCCACCAGAAGCTGCAGGTGGCCATCCTCGGGGTGGAGGGCAGACTGCTGCTGGCCCAGAGAGACAGCCTCCACGTAGTCTCCGCCGCGCAACGTGGCTTCCACCAGCATTCTGCCAGCGACCCGATGCTGCGGGACCCGATCAAGGACTTCCAGACACAGGGCGCGGGCGGCGCCCAGATCCATGGTTGCAGCTGCCTGCAGCGCCAGTCGCGCCAGCAGCACCCGGGCCTCGATCGACGCGGGATATTCCGTCAGAATCTGACGGGCGGCGGCCTGGGAGCGCAGAGACTGTCCGGAGGCTGCCAGCAACCAGGCACGCAGGACCCTGTACAGTGGCAGATCATGGGCCGCCGCCGGCAGGGCGTCCAGATGCCGGCGCGCCGGTCCCGCATGGCCGGTGGCCAGTTGCACCTGCGCCAGACACAGCCCCACCTCGATTGGGGCCTGACCGGTGCGGCCCACGGCCCGCAGACTGTCCGTGGCTGCCTCCCACTGGCCGGAGAGGATCAGCTGTTGCGCCGCTTCAAGGCCGGAGAGTGTCGCCGTCGGCGGGGGAGCATCGTGCGTCCCGCAGCCAACGATGGACACGGAAACGAGGCACCCGAAGAGGAGCAACCCGATGGCCCGCCGGCCCCCCGTCACGGACCGTCCAGTGCGGCAAGACGCTGCGCGGCCCGGGTATGGTCCGGATTCAGCGCCAGCGCCCGGATCAGGTGCTCCCGTGCAGCGGGCAGATCGCCCGTGTCTGCCAGGAGTCGTCCCAGGTGGTAGTGCGCCTCAACGTGATCGGGGCTCACCGCCAGGCACTGCTCGATACTGGCGACCGCCTCGCGGGTGCGCCCCTGTTGGGCATAAACCAGACCCAGGAAGTAATAGCCTTCCCGTGCGTCAGGGTCGAGATCGAGAGCCTGGCGAAACTCCGTCTGTGCCGCCGAGAATCTGGCCTCGGCGAAATGTGCCCGGCCACTGCCGATGTGGGCGGCGACAGAGGCTGGATCCTGTGCCAGTGTCGCCGCAAAGGCTGCGAGGGCCTTGTCATGTTCACCGAGCTGCAGCCAGGCCTCGCCCGTCAGATTGTGGACTTCAGGGTACTCCGGCCAGAGGGCGGCCACCTGCAACAGTGTTTCAATAGCGGCCTGAGGGCGATCATCCTCCAACCGCAGAGCGCCCAGCCGCAGCCAGGCATCGGCAAATTCGGGATCGACCTCGATGGCCCGCGACAGTTCGTTGGCGGCCTCGTCAAACTGCCCCCGGCGAGCGTAGACCTGGCCCTGATCGAAGTGCCGGCGTGCCTCGGTAAGGCGCTGGAAGTTCTGCCGCGCGGACGCCGCCAGGTGCTCGTCGCCGGCGGCCTCGGCGACACTTGCCAGGATGTAGTGGGCGCGGGAATTGCGTGGCGATCGCGACAGTGCCTGCTGCAGGGCGGCGGTGGCGGCATCAAAGCGCTCGAGTCGGCGCAGTGCTTCCGCCTGTCCCACGAGGGCGGTGACATCTGCGGGATCGATGCGCACCGCCCGTTCATAGGCCAAAGCGGCCTCGTGCTGGTCTCCCGAGGCGGCAAGTAGCTCGCCTCGATAGCGGTGAGCCGCGCCGAGGGAGGTGTCGAGGCGAGCCGCCGTGTCAAAGGAAGCCAGTGCCGAGTCGAGGCTGCCCATGGCACGCAGCACCTCGCCGCGATGCAGGTGCAGGTCGGCTCGCAGTGGCGCCGTCTGCAGGGCTCGATCGAAGGCGGCCGCCGCCTGGGCATAGCGGTTCTGTGCCCGCAAGGACAACCCCTGGGCAACGTAGAGATCGACCTGGTCGAAGCCGAGTTCTGCGGCGCGTGCAAAGGCGGCGACCGCCTCGTCATGGCGGCCCAGCCGTGCCTGCACCAGACCGATATTGAATTGAGCGTCGGGCAGGTCCGGCGCCAGTTCCACCGCCTGGGTCAGTGTGTTCAATGCACGTCGCGGGCTGCCCTGTTGGAGAAACAGGGCGCCGCGGTTGTTGAGGATCACCCCCTGACGATGGTTCTCCTGGGTCCGTGTCGCCTGGGCACCACGTTCGCTGGCCAGGTCGCTCTCGGCCTGAGGATGCTGTTCACAGCCAACTGCGGTGACAAGCACGCAGGCCAGCAGCATCCGCACCGAGACACACACGATGCTACAGCACTTCGTCGGGGAGCGCCTCCTGGAGGCGCTCGGCATGTATGGTCACGAGGGCAGCGTGGGTGTCGCGCAGGTGCTGCAGGAAAGCACCGAAGGCGCTCTGCTGCCGGCGGCGCAACAACAGCGCCCGCGCGCGCCGCTGGACTGTATCAAAAGGCTCGATGCCACCCTCGTCCACGTGGGCGACGCGGAAGACCGACCAGCCGCCATCCACTTCGATCGGCCCCATGAGCACGCCCTTTTCGGCGGCAAGCAGGGCCGGGACGAGTCGCGGGTACAGGGCGACCTCCAGCGGGTGGTAGTGGTGGCGTGCGCCGCGTTTCTTGGCGTCGGCTCGCAGGCTTTGCCCGACGAACTCCGCCAGATCGGCACCCTCCTCGACCAGGCGGCGAATCTGGTGGGCCTCCGCCTCGGTCCCCAGCAGCAGTTCCTCGGCCCAGACCGAGCGCTCGTGGACGAATTGCTCGGGAAAGTCATCGTAGAACTGGCGGATTTCGATATCCGAGACATCGATGCTCTCCGTCTCCTGGCGACGGATGCTTTCCAGCAGCATGTCTTCGGCGAGTTGCCGACGGTACTGCTGCAGGTCGGTTTCGTTCTCCAGGCCCTCATCCAGCGCTGCGTAGGCGTACAACCTGGGTGTCAGCACACGCTGGTTCAGCACGGCAATGGCGCCCTCCCGCTCCGCCAGGGCTGCAGTGGGCGCGCCTCGACGTATCGCCAGTTGGGCCTCACCGACGGTGACCTGCTCGGTGCCGAAGGAGTACAGCAGGTCATTGCTGAGTTCGAGATCCGCCGTGTTGCGCAGGCGATAGGCATCGACGATCTGCGTCAGGCCCTGCTCATGCAGGACGACGGCAAATTTCGCGCGCAACAACTCCATCTTCTCTTCTTCCGCCTGACCGACACCCTCGGCGTAGAGATCTTCCTCCAGCAGGCTGCGCACGCGGCTCATGGCGGCGGGGCGGTCCTCAACAAACTGCACGACATGCCAGCTGGCACCGGCAGCAAGGGGCTCCGAAATCTCACCCGCAAGCAACTCGCGGAAAACCTTGCGGGGCACGTGCAGCCTTTCGGCAGCCTCGATGTCGACGAAACCGAGTTCGCCGCCCTGCACGGCTGAGCGTTCATCGAGGGAGTGCTCACGAGCCACGTCGGCAAAGGCGGCGCCCGCCTGCAGTGCGGCGACAACGGCGTCGATCTCAGCCCGAGTGTGCACGAGAATGGCGTGCAGTTTGCGGTCGCGATCGTAGCCGCGTTCGACGACGAGGCGTTCGATCGCAGCCTTGTCGATCCGCACGTCGCGCACGACGACTTCGCGCTGGTACCGTGTCGCCAGATGGCCTCGCGTGGCGTTGTTCAACGCCCGCGTCACGGCAAGGGTTGTGTCGAGGCCACGCTCATGGGCCTCCAGCAGCATGAGGCGCCGGTCAACGAGAGATTGCACGTACTGCTGCCGCGCCGCATCCCCTTCGTACGTGCTCTTGAGTCCATCCGGGAGCTTCTCGACGAAGGCCCGCAGTTCTGCCGCCGTGATGGTCTGCCCGGCGACTTCAGCAACAACCGGATCCGACGAACCACAACCAGACCAGGCGGTGGTGGCTGCGAGCAGAAGGGCCCAGACCGGTAGAATCCAGACCGGTAGAATGGCGCCCGGACGATACCGACGGAACAGCGAACGGGGAGTGGCGGTGGCCATGCGGGTTACAGTACTCCAGGTGAAGGGGCAGGTGCTGCGCCCACAGAAGATCCATCAGTAGACCGGGACGGCGTTGCCCACGGTTCCGGTGAAGCTGTCGATGACGAGCCACATGCCACCCACGACGAACTGCCCGAGGACGATCCCCAGGAAAAAGGGACGGGTTTTGGCATAGACATTCGGTCCCCCGTACTTGAGAACGACAACCTTGATGGTCCAGGCGAGAAACACCGAGAACCAGATGTTGTCCA
>CALFPI010000634.1 GCA_937919035.1 uncultured Gemmatimonadaceae bacterium | reverse complement strand
CGCGAGTACAACGAAAATGTCCGCCGCTTCTTTCTGTTCGGAGTCCCGCTGTTTGCCGGGATGATGATCCAGTCGCTGCTGTACAATCTGTACCTGACGCGACTGGGTTTTCAGGAGGATTTCATCGGGCAGATGGCGGGCTTGGCGCCGCTGGCGTCGGGCCTGTTTGCCATTCCCACGGGCATCATCAGTGATCGGGTGGGGCGCAAGCCCTTCCTGCTGGCCACAGCCGTTGTCATGGCCGTCGCTCAGGTGGGGCTGTGCACGGTAACGGGCCGTATGCCATTGCTGATTCTGTCGTTCGTCGCTGGCACATCGGGGGCCTTCATCTGGGTCAACCATGTGCCGTTCCTCAGCGAAAACGCCGACCCCCAGCGTCGCGCCCAGGCGATCGCCATCTGGATGAGCATCCAGGCCGTCACCCGCATGGTCATGAGTCTTGTCGCCGGATCCCTGCCCGACCTGATGGGGCATCTGACGAGCATCCCGACAGATCAGCCCGATCCCTACCGCTATGCGCTCTACGTGGGTGCGGCGCTGTGTCTGGTGGCGACGCTGCCGATGCTGGGCGTACATGCGAAATCCTCCAGAGACAAACGCAGAGAGCAGGATACGCCGGTTGCCTTTCCGCTGCGCACGTTTGTCGCCTTTGGCGGGATCAGCCTGTGTCGAGGCGCCTCCATGGGGTTCTCCTTTCCCTTTTTCAATGTCTTCTTTCAACAGGCGCTGGGTCTGTCGACGCCGATGATCGGTATCGTCTTCTTTCTCAGTCAGGTGGCGGCGGTGCCCTCCATCGTTGCGGCGCCGGCCATCGCCCGTCGGCTGGGTGCAATCCGCACGGTGGTGCCCACGCGCATCGTCGGGTCGGTTGCCCTCGTACTGCTTGGTTTCACCGACAACCTGGCCCTTGGGTTTGTCTGTTTTCTTCTGTCGGCGATCGTCGAGGCGATCACAACGCCGACGGAGATGACCTATGCCACGCAGATTGTGCCCAGTCGCTACTGGGCGCGGATGCAGAGCCTGCGTGTCACCGGATTCCAGATCCCGGCGGGGATCGCCAGCCTGGCTGCGGGGTTCCTCATCGTCGAGTACGGCTACTGGGCGACCTTCGCGCTGGCCGGAGCCCTGCGGCTGATGAGTGCGCTGATCCTGCTGACGGTCTTTGGCCGGGAGGCCAGGCACCCAGGGGAAGGCTCCGGACACTGATGGTGGCCGACCGGTGGAGTCGCCGGCGATGACACAGGCGCCGCACTTTGGTATGTTCCGATTTCGACATCGAAGCGATCACGCCGGCAGAGGTCTGCAGCGCATGCATACGACATGGGTATTCGCTATCTCCGTCCGCAGACCGATCCTGGCCTTCCTGCTCCTGTTGTTGCTGGGCCCCGTGGGCAGTGTTGCCGCCGATTCGACGGCGCGCAGCGTCGCCCGCCCCGTAGTGAATCCTCTCGACGATACCAGCCTGTACCCCATCGCTGTCTGGGCCATGCCCGCGCGAACGGCGCCGGCTTTCGCCGCCATGGGCGTGAATATCTTCGTCGCCGGCGGCGATGACGCTGGCTGGTGCGACACGCTGGCCGCCAGTGGCGTCGCCGGCTACGTCCACTGGCGTTCCAACCGCCCCTCGCCAGAGGCGGAGTTGATCGCGCGCAGTCCAGGCTTTCTCGGCTGGATGCACGGCGACGAACCGGACAATCCGGAAGTCATCGATGATCTCTTCTTTGACACCCGCCGCCCGCCGCAGGCCCTGCAGCAGGCTTACGCTGAGATGCAGGCCTCTTCGACGCCGGCACCGATGTATCTCAATCTTGGCCAGGGGCTGGCCAATGGCCTGGCCCAGAGCACGCCGGACAGTCTCTATGCTGCCTTCTGCAACACGGCAGATATTGTCTGCTACGATGTCTACCCGACTTTGACGCAGGAGAACGGTGTCGAGCGTCTGCATCTGACTGCGCGCGGCGTCGAACGCCTGCGCGCTTTCGCCGGCCCGGACAAGCCGCTGTGGATCTGGCTGGAGTGCACGAGTCTGAATGGCAGCGGCAGTCGCCGGGGCAACCGGGCGCCGCATGCCCATGAACTGCGCGCCGAGGTGTGGATGTCGATCCTGCACGGCGCCGATGGCATCGGTTACTTCGCCCACCAGTTCAATCCCTACCGGGGCGGCCCTGCGGCCATTCCGCCGGCCCTGCAGGTGGAGATGACCCGGACGAATCGCTTGTTGCACGCGCTCTCGCCGCTGTTGCGCACGGGAACGAGGCAACGCCTGGCCGTCGATACCCGCCAGGGGCAGGTCAGCGCGGCGCTGTGGCAGCTGGCGGACCAATCGCTTCTGGTTGCCGTCAACATGGGTAGTCAGGCGACACATGCACGGCTGACAGTGCCATCCGCTCTGGTGGAGTCGCTGGAACCTCTGAATGATGCGCCCACGCGCGGTCCCGTACATGGCAGCACGGGGGCGCCATCCTTGCTGCTGGCCCTGCGCCCCTATGAGGTGGCCGTCTTCACCGCCGGTATCGAGCGCAACCTGAGCGCGGATTATTCGTATCCGGAACCGCCCGTCGCCGCCAGGTCGTCACCCTCGCCGCTCGTGGCTCATAGCATCGATGCTCTGCCAGCCCAACGGCAACGACAGATCATCTGGTCACGGACCCAGCACACACGCCTGCTGGTGCCGACTCTGAGCGCTGCGCCGCAGCTGGATGGTCATCTCGACGATGCTGCCTGGCGCCAGTCGGCGCCCCTGACGTCGTGGACCAATGTGGCGGGTGAGGGAGCGCCGGAGTTGTCGACCCAGGGCTCCATCGGGGTCCATGGCCAGCGGCTCTACCTGGCCTTCCATGCCGAGGAGCCGCACCTTGACTCTCTCGTGAGTCACTACGAGGCCATGTGGCGCAACGACTGTATCGAGCTCTGGTTCAATCCTGACAATCGGCGCACAAGCTTTGCCCATATCATCATCGCCGCCGATGGTCGCATCGAGACGGAGCGAACGGTGCCCGATCACTGGGGCGAAGCCTGGCGAGACGAAAGCTGGGCGCCGCAGTTTTTGGCCCGGTCCGGACGTGATGCCAGCGGCTGGACGCTGGAAATGTCGGTGCCACTGGCAGATCTGGGGATCGATGGCGATGGCAGCACCGGC
>CALFPI010000633.1 GCA_937919035.1 uncultured Gemmatimonadaceae bacterium | reverse complement strand
GCGCTGATCCCACCGTGTCCGACGCGACGGGCACGTCGGCGCTGATGCTGGCGGCGCGGCAGAACGACCTGGCCACAACGCGGGCCCTCGTACGAGCTGGTGCCGGTGTACACGCCAAGGATCGTGTGGGCCGCTCGGCACTGAGCCTGTCGACGAACGAGATCGTGCGCAATTTCCTCGAGACCGCCGAAGAGACGCTGTCCGCCGAAGCCCAGGACAGTGCCGTCATTGGTGAGGCCGTGCGTTCGGGCAGTACCGTGCATCTGCAGGGGTTGATCAACGCCGGTGCCGATATCAACGCGGCCGATGCCGCTGGTGTCACCCCTCTCATGCAGGCCATGTCAAGGGATGTTGTGCAACTGCTGATGAAGGCAGGTGCCGATCTGGAAGCGACCGATCAGAGCGGGCGTACTGCGTTGATCCACGCATCGCGCACGGCTCTGATCCACGCCGTCCGCAAAGGCAATCTCGAGGTCGTGTTGGCACTGCTCGAATGTGGCGCCTGCATCGACGCCGGCGACCGCAACGACAAGACGGCACTGATGTTTGCCGCCGAAGCCGGGCACGACGAGATCGTGCAGGCCCTGCTCGGGGCGGGGGCCAGTGTTGCCGTCGCCACGGATACGGGCCGTACGGCCCTGATGTTTGCCGGTACATCTGACATCACGCGGATCCTGCTTGACGCCGGCGCCGGCGTCGCGGAGCGGGATGAGATCCGGCGAACGGCACTGATCTTCTCTGCCAACGAAGGCGTGACGTCTGTGCTCATCGCCCGAGGCGCGGATGTCAACGCCGCCGATGATGACGGCAATACGGCTCTCATGGTTGCCGCCAACGATGGTGAGGCTGCGATTCTGTCACTGTTGCTGCGGGCGGGAGCGGACTCGAGTGCCATGACGGTGCGCGGCCGGACGGCACTGATGTTTTCCAGCACGGCGGAAAACGCCGGGCTGCTGATCGAATCCGGCGTCGAACTCAATGGCACCGACAAGGACGGCAACACGGCACTGCACAGAGTCGCCGAGGATGGCGAGCAAGAGGTCGCATCGGCACTGCTGGCCATCGGCATCGATGCGGCAGCCAGGAACCTGGCGGGCAGGACGGCGGCGGAGTTGGCAACAACAGCAGGCCACAAGGATCTCGTCAAGCTTCTTCAGGGGCACTGAGGCGCAAACCTACTCCCAGATGATGACCTCGATGCGCCGGTTGAGGGTCTTGTTCTCCGGCGTGTCATTGGCAACTTTGGGGCGTGTCTCGCCGTAGCCGCGCGATTCGACCATGGCCGGCGTGATGGCGGCGTAGGTCTCGATCAGGTACAGCCGCACCGCTTCGGCACGGGCCTCCGACAGGCTCTGGTTGGCCTCCTCATCCCCATCGGAATCTGTGTGCCCCTCGATGACCAGCCTGCCGGGGGCGAAGTTGTCGACGAAGTCTGCCACCTTCTGAAACTCCTGGGCCGCATTCGGTTTCAGCGATATCTGTCCCGGATCGAAGAGCACCCCTGAATCGATGACCAGGATCGGTACGACGATGTCACTCTTCATCGCCGTGCGGCGACGAATCACGGAACTGGTCATGGCGGTTTCGTTGGCGGTGAAATGCCCCATGGCTGAACCGGTCTGGGAACTGCCGATTCTCATGGTGCCGATGAACAGCCGCACCGCCGGTGCCCGGCGACCGGCCCGGATCTCGCGATAGACGTTGAGCACATCTCCCATGTTGATGCTGCTCTCAATCCCCTTGTTGATGTAGTACGTGCGCTCCCCCTCACTGGGCTGTCCGGCGCCATCGGGATTGATCACGTAGATGATTCTGGGCGGGTCGAATTCGGCATAGCAGGGGCTGCCTGCCAGCAGCAGGCCCGACAACAGCAGGACAGAGAACAACTGGACCACCAGAGACAGGGCACGCCTGTGCCAGCCTGTGGGGTGCATCATTCCCACACGACAATCTCGATTCGTCGGTTGAGTGCCCTGTTCTCGGGAGAGTTATTGTTGACGAGCGGTCGCCGTTCGCCGAAACCTTCGGCGGTGACCATGGTTGCCGTGATCTCCGCATAGTTGCTGATCAGGAAGCCGCGGATCATTTCCGCACGTTCCAGGGAGAGGGCCTGATTGGCTCCCTCATCCCCATCGGAGTCCGTGTGACCTTCAACGATGAGCTTTGAGGGACTGAAGGAGCGGACAAATTGGGCCACTTTGTCCAGTTCCTCGCGGACCGCGTCCGCCTGCAAGGTGGCGGCACCCGGCTCGAACAGCACGCTGGAGTCGATCTTCAGTTTCGGCAGTACCAGATCGTTCTTGACGGGATTCTTCATACGGATCATGGGATTGCCACGGATCCCTGCATCCGGGATGAACCGGCCGGTTGAGACCCCCGGCTCGGAGGCGGTGATCGCCATCGTTCCCAGTTGGATACGCTCGGTCCGGGGTCCCTGGGGGCCCGGACTCTGGATCTCGCGGAACACATTCAGCACGTCGCCGACCTTGATGTTTGCACCCAGGCCACGATCAATGAAATAGATCCGCTCCGTCCCTGAGGGCACAACGCGGACAATCACCGGCGGATTGAATGCTGCCTGCGCCACGGTAGTGGACAACAGTACCAGCACTGGCAGGATATGGCGGAGAGCGGAAGGGATTGTGAGCCCAGGCATGGATGCGGTCCCTGTTTGTGATACGGACGGAATCTGACGTTACAGTCAATGCGTTTCGGGCAATGAATGTACAAAGAGAGGGAGCGGCAGACACCCCTTCCCGTTGTTGTCAGCGGGTGCTGCCGTCTTCCGTCCGTGCTACAGAACCGCCGGCATCGGTGCGACACGCGTCGAGAACCCGCATGAGTTCGCGTGATTCGGCCAGGGCTACAACGGCTTCCCCGGTGCCGGTGAAGTAGCCGTGACTCCTGCCATAGTAGTCCACTTCCTGCACTTCGCTCACGGGGAAGGTGGCTTCCTGCCAGGGAAATTTTTCGCCACTGCCATAGCGACGAGCCGTTGCTGCCAGGCCCTGCTGTACGGTCAACGGCGGCAGTTCGGCGGGATCGAACCAGCGCGCCCGCCAGGCGTGGGCCTCATCATCCAGTTGCAGGCTGCCATGGCTACCGAGGATGTGCCATCGTGGCAGCATCGGCTGGGCACTGGCCATGTTGATGTCGATGTCGAGAAGAATACCGTTCTGTGTCTCGATCACGACTTTGACGACATCATCGGCATCCCCCAGCGTGGCGATGGCTCGCAGGTGGCAGGTGATTTTTTCGGCCTTGCCCCCGGCCACGTGCAGGCATGCATCGAGCAGATGCGCGCCGTAGTTGTTGAGCATGCCGCCACCGTGCCGGCGCCACGCCTGCCAGTCTTCGCGCCGGGTGTACTGGGTCCGCGTGTGTTTGATCATGTACACGTCACCGATCAACCCCTGCGCCAGAATCGACTGCAGGCAGACGACCTCCCGGCTGCCGCGCTCCGGCTGGTAGACCGTCAGCCGCCGTCCATGGTGCTGCGCGGCAGCGATCATGCGGTCGGCCGTGGCCAGGTCCGGCGCCATGGGTTTATCGGTGAAAACGTCACAGCCGGCGGCAAAGGCCATCTCTGCCTGCTCGGCATGCAGCGGGGTGGGGGAGGCGAGCACGACGAGATCCGGCAACACTTGCCGAAGGCAGCTGGGCAGATCGGGGAAAGCAGCGACGCCAAACTTGTCTGCCGCCTCCGCCAATCTGTCGGACAGGGGATCCACGACACCGCTCAACAGATAGCCCTCATGGCTGTCAATCTGCGGCAGATGAAACTGCCAGCCGATCCGCCCCAGGCCAACAACGACGGTGCGCAGGTGCTTCATATCGAAGCGCTGGCCAGATCCCCCGCCAGATCGCCGGCCAACTGGCGGTACTGTTGCTGCCGCGGTGTTGCGGATTCGACGGCGGCGAAGTCCCGCTCCAGTGTGGCCACCGCCGCAACGGGCAGGATATCACGAGCCATCTGGAAGAGGATGTTGTCCTCCTTGGCGATGTGGTCGCGCAGCAGAGCGGCATAGCTGGCACCTGCCCGGGCCGCGGCGGCGACATCTTTGGCGGCGACGGCCTGCCGCATACGGGCCACGTGGGCGCGCCCTTCCTCATGCTCATGCAACATGCAGGCAATGGGACCTCCCTGCGTCGGCATTCCCTCTGCCGCCAGGGCCGGGAAGAGGCGGTTCTCCTCTTTTTCGTGGTGGTGGCCGTCGGCGAAGTTGGTGATGAAATCGATCGCCTGCTCGTAGAACGACAGCGAGTGAGGCGAACCGGTCTGCTCGAGAGTGCTGAGGACCTGCTCGATGATACGATGATCCTGCATGAGTTCGTCGATAGGGTGTGGCAACCGGTGTTCTCCTTAGGGATTGAATGGATGGGAGGATCAGGCGACGGTTCGCCAGCGATGTACCGACTGCAGCACCGATCGGGCCTGGTCGTCATCGGCGACGCCGGCGACGCTCAGCCAGACCCCTTCCGGACGCAGGGCGGCAAAGACCTGATCGAGTTCATCGGCGGGCGGGTACAGAATGAAGGCTTTGCCTGCGGCCTGGATGCGGCGATAGACGTCAATCCAATCCGACCAGTGACTCTGTCCGGCGCCAGGGACCCACTGAATGGCATCAATCTCGGGGATGGCGAGCAGCAGGTCGAGGTAACGCAGCGCCTGCGGCCCGTCCAGATGGTAGATGCAGCGATCCATGTGACGGCATTCCTGCACGATGCCCGGGATGAACAGGTCTTCGAACATTTCCTGTGAGATCATACAGGAGAAGTCGTTGGATGGAACATGCATACGGCCCCTGCACGTGGCCGGCAGCCAGGTGACGGAGTGCATGCCTGCCGCCTGCAGCTTGTGGTGGTAGGTATCGTAGGCGCGCAGAAAATCGACTGTGACCCGCTCGACGAGGCTGCGCACGTCATCCGGCCGTTCGACAACATCGATGCACAATTGCTGCGGATCGCGGAAGGCGGCCACTGCGTCGCCGCCGCCATGCAGGTCGGTGTAGCCAACAAGAAATTTCCCCTTGCCTGCCTCCAGCAGCGCGTCCGTAAGCTGCAGAATGCGTCGGTAGTACTCGTTGGTGTGGTCCAGTTTGAGTTGGTCGGCGGCATCCCAGTCCTCGAGGATCGGCTCGGTCCAGGAGGTGGTTTCCGTGAATTGCAGCGGGCAACCGTAGAACGCCGAGAATACTTCGGGTCCCAGATTGGGATAGGCGACGGGCAGCGCGTCGCCACCGAACACGGTGTTGTGCAGACGAGCGCAGGCGCTGTCCACGGCAAAGCCGACATCCAACCAGCGCTCGCGGAGGCTGCTGTGCCCGGACACGGGCACCGGCAGACACTCCGCAGCCGGCCGGGTATAGCTGAAGCTGACCAGCGGGCGATCGACGATGGCTCCCTGCCACCAGGCTTCGAAGCGTTCCAGCACCTGAGGAAAATCCGGCTTGAGATCATACATGGGTCGGCTCCCGGGCGGCGGCATCGACGCGTTCCCACTCCTCAAAGATGGCCAGTGCCGTTGCCGGTTGGGCGGCTGCGCCAAATTCGAACTGGGCAATGATGCCACCCTGTGGATCGTAGAGGTGTTCGGCGACACGGCGTACAGCCCGTCGGCCCACCTCCGGATCATCACAGGTCAGTACATGCTGGCGGTCGATCTCGCCCCAGAAGGTGATCCTGCCCTTGGCGCGACGGGCCAGATCTTCTATGTCCATGCAGAACAACTGTGAATTCAGCGCGTCCACGCCGACGTCGATCAGATCCTCATAGATCTCGGTGATGTGACCGTCAGAATGCATGAAGATCGCCTTGCCATGGGCGTGGGCCAGATCGCAGTAGTCGCGATAGAGCGGCTTGAACCACTCACGCCAGACGACGGGCGGGATGAGCAACTGGTGCTGCGCACCCCAGTCATCCATGAACATGACGGCATCCACATCGGTGCTGACCCAGAATTCGAGTTCCTTGAGATAGTACTCGTGGATCTGTCGCAGCAACGTCGCAACATTCGCCGCCGGTTGCATGAAGTCCATCATGGCGTTCATGGTGCCACGCAGGAACTGATAGCGCTCCCACGGACGCGGGCAACAACTGCCACGCACGTAGTGATCTGAGCCTGCATACGACCGGTTGACCCGGTCGCGGGCGGCATCGAGGTCCGCGGGCAGGGTCTCATACGGGGGCAGCACCATGGAGGTATCGCCGATATCGGCGACCATGGGTTCACGCACCTCGCCGATGACCCCGGCCTGGATGTTGACGAAGGTGCACCCCCAGTCGTCGGTGAACGTGCCGGGGGTGTGGGCCTCGCCGCGGACACGCGTCGAAGGCTGGTAGACACCGGGGGAACCGGCGAAGTCCGAGGGGAAACGCCGGCGCATTTCAGCCAATTCCCCCGGGTAGTGCTGTTCCCCCCAGGGGAGCGTCCACATGTCTCTGGGGAGTCGGTCCGGGCCAGCGAAATGCAGGGCTGCTGTGACGATCTCACGAGGTGTCTGTGCCATGGATCCCTGGTCTCCTGTTTACGGCAAGTGCTGCGTGGAACGATGGCCGGCTTCCTCGGCGTACTCGTGGAACAGCCGCAGATACAGTAGATATTCCTCGTACGACACACCTGGCGGGGTCTGGTGGTCACAGCTGATGCAGAAGCCGCCCTGTGCAGCTGTCGGCAGCAGACGCTCGAACTCACCGCGCATGGCCGCCTCGCCCTGGGTCATCGTCATCTTGTCGAAGTGACCGACAAAACACATCCTTGGATGCGCCTGCCGCAGTTGGGCCATGTCCACACCCGACTGCCTTTCCAATGGCAGGGCGCCCCCGAGGCCGACCTCATCGAACCAGCCCACGGGGCCGGTGATGTCACCGTCGGAATCCACCAGAGGCAGGATGCCGTAATCGTGCAGCCGTGGGACGATCCGGCGATAGTACGGGGCCATGAATTCGTCATAGAGCCCCTTGGAGAGCATCGGCCCGTGGTTGTAGCTCATGTCCTCGCCGAAGGTCATGAAATCGGGCACACACACCGAGCAGAGCTCGTCGATCACGGCCAGGTTGTGCTCGGTCAGGTCATCATTGATGCGGTGCAGCAGCTCGGGTTGATCGTAGAAGGCCAGCAGGTGCCGCTCGATGCCAAGCAGACCGCGGGCGAACCAGAAGTAGCCATCCAGAGTACACCAGAGCACCGCCTCGCCACGTTCCTGCAGCGCCGCCCACTCCGTCCAGCGACGGGCATCAACGGCGGGTTTCGGGTAGAGGTGCGGGCGCAGCTTGTCGTACCCCGCTGCATCGACCAGGATGCCGGCACCATGGGAAGCCGGTTGGGGGCACTCGGGGCCGCGCGGGTGAAACCACTCCTGCATCCACACATCCAGGCCGAAGTGCCGGCAGATGTCGTAGCGATCGGTCAGACTCGTCGGCAGGCCTTCGCCGTGCCAGCGATCGATGGTCTGTGTCCACCAGCCAGCCCATTCCACAACGGGTAGGCGGTCGAAGGGCCGGAAACCCATGACCGCCTGAAATCGTTCGCGGGGCGTCATCATCCTGGTTCCTCATCCATGGCATAGGCTGCGGCGATGGCTGAGTCCGGCTCGAACATCGCCTCGATGGGACCGAGCTGCTCTTCGAGGTGGCAGGCTGGTTCGAACGTGTCGAGGTCTTCGCCGTTACAGAACCCGCGGCTTAGTTCGACGAAGTAGAGAAAGTTGCGCAACGGAATGTCGGGTGGCACGCCGTGGTCGACATGGGGGATGTAGCCGCCATGGCGGCGCGCGGTGGCGTAGCGCAGTGCGACCTCGGAGCGCAACTGTTGCCGGGAGAAGCGCAACTCGCGCTTGTCGATGCCGCCGTGGATATGAATTCCGGGATAGTTGCGCAGGATCTCTTCCGGGTCATTGCCGGCGGCAATCTCGATGGGTTGGATGCCATCGAGCACCTCGGGGTAGAGGGCATCGAGGATCTGGTTGTTATAACCGTCGCTGTCCATGAGCACCGTGCCTACGCCCTTGTCCTTGAAGAAGGCATAGAGACGGCGGTAGTTGGGCAGCAGAAACTCGCGCATCAGCGGCGGCGACATCATGGACTGGCTCTTGAAGGCCATATCCTCATTCAGCATGACGATGTCGACCTGGATGTGGCTCAAGGCCTCGTCGAGCAGTTCCATGATGAACCACGCCCAGTAGTCGAACATGTCGCGCACGAGAGCCGGTTGGTCATAGAACATGATGGACAGGTTCTCCATGCCGACCAGATCGCGGATGCCCCAGTAGATGCCGGTCGTCACCAGACGCACGGGGACCTCGGCGCCATGGCAGGCAGCGACATTGTCCCGCCAGTGGCTGCCGCCGGGCGGGTGCCAGCCGTAGCTGTCGGGGCCCATGGTGACGGTGACTTCGTCCTGGGTCAGGGGCCGCGTGCGCTGTGGCGCGTGTGGATCGAGGTGC
>CALFPI010000632.1 GCA_937919035.1 uncultured Gemmatimonadaceae bacterium | reverse complement strand
GAGCCGAAATCCATAGGCCGTCCACACAACGGTCGCAGCTGTCAGCACGAGTCCTAGCCCTGCCAGGGCAGCACCAAGCCATGGGCGCAGGCTTGGAGGCGCCCATGGCTTTACACCGAGCCCACCCCAGCGCGCAAAGATGCTGCGAGTCTCAGAGGGCGCGAGCCATACCGTCCAGCCGAGCAGCACCGCCGTTGTTGGCAGCCAGACCAGCGCCGAAAGCTTGCTCGCCAACGCCAGTCCGCCGAGAACGCCAGCCAGCAGCAGTCGCCGAAGGTCAGGGCGCAGAAGGAAACAACGCAACCCATAGAAGGCGGAGAAGTACGTGGCGGCGAGTACGAAGTCGGTTGTGACCAGGGCTGCGTGGGCCAACAGGTTGGGTGATAGACAAGCGGCACCGAGGGAAACCGTCGCACCCACTGCGCCGTGCAGATCATTGGCCCAGCGCCACAGGCAGAAAAGCAAAGCAGCCGCGGTAAACACGGAGGTCATTCGGCACAGCCACAGCAGGATCTCGCCATCGTAGCGTGGATCCATGAGGATCGCATTGCCACGATCCACGTCCGCTGAACGCACGAAGGACAGATCCCGCCGAGTACGGGCGGGGTAGGACCAGAAGTCCTCAACAAGGCTGTACGCGGGGCGCAGAAAGGGTAGCCCCTGGAGGTAGTAGGCCAGGGGTGGGTGCGAGCCGGCGCCGGGAACATCCCAACGGCCGTGATCGATCAGATAGGGCCCCAGACCAAGGTAGCCTGGTTCATCCCATGTGGGGGACTTGACCCAGGCCGTGTGGGCCAGCAGGCCGACAAACAAGACCGGCAGGGCCAGTGGTAGCCATGTCAGGGGGAGAGAAGGCCTCAACAGCAGACCATACGTCGGTCAGACGACAGCAGTTGGCAGATCGTCGTCTTCGAGCTCACTGAGCGGAAACTCGGGTTCCGGCACTTCGAGTCCCTGCTCTTTCAGTCGCGGCCCCAGGGACTTAATATCCTGACGCAGCCGACGGATGCCCTGGGTGAGACTTGTCTGGCTGCTCTTCAATTCCAACTCCTGCTCCTCGAGCCGATCGCCCTCGGAACGCACGTCCCGAAGCGCCATGTTCTTGATGGAGATGGCCTGCTTCATGCGCAGGATCTTGCTGGAGCAAAGGTATTGGACCATCAGGGCCCCACAGATGCAAAAAACAGTGATGATCCACCAGTACATGTCGCTATGTCCGGTCGAGTGGGAGGCGGTTACGTCATATCCGACAACAACATACGTGCTTTTTTTTACGCTTTCGTGACAGTCTATGCATGTGACTAGGGGGTGTCAAGTTTGATCGCCGGGACCAGGAAGAGATCACGACCGTGGCCTGAGGCGCCGACCATCGGCGACATCCTGCTGGTCGTTGCCGCTCTTGCAGGGGCGGCGGTGATGGCCTTTGGCGGCACAGGGGCGGGCGCAGCGGATCGGGCTCTCGTAGATGTGGACGGTCAGGTTCTGCACGACGTTGCCCTCGATGATGATCAGAGGCTGGTCGTGACCGGCCCTCTTGGTACAAGTGTGATCCTGATCAGGGATGGCCGGGCGCGGATTGCATCGGCCCCATGCCCGGGGCAGATCTGCGTCGCCCGCGGATGGCTGAGCAGGAGCGGGGATGTCGCTGCATGTGTACCAAACCGGACGCTACTGCGACTCACGGGCGATGCGCCCCGCATCCTCGATGGCATTACCCGGTAGCCCTGCAAATGCGGGACAGCCACCGTTTGACCCGTCTGGCGTTGCTCACTGCCATCGCACTGGTGCTGTTTCTTGTGGAGGCGTCTCTGCCGCGACCCCTGCCGTGGATGCGGCTTGGGTTGAGCAATGCCGCAGTCTTGGCGGCGCTTCTGCTGTTCGGTGCGGGCCCGGCAGTGGCCGTAAGTCTCGCAAAACTGTTTGTAGGTGGACTTCTGGGAGGTGGCCTGGCCGGGCCAGCCTTCGTCATCGGAGGAGCTGCCAGCCTGGCAAGTGTCATCACGATGGCCTTGTTGCACCGTCTGCTGCCCAGGCTCTTCAGCCCCGTTGGGCTAAGTGTCGCGGGGGCTCTGATGCATCAGAGCGCGCAGTTGACGGTGGCAGCCATCTATCTCGGACACAATGCAATGTTCGCTTTGTTGCCAGTCTTTCTGTTAAGCGGCGTCCTGACCGGGCTGCTGACCGGGTTGGCAACCTACTTTGCCCTTCAGCGGTTGGGCAAAACTGACGCGCATGGCGCTTGACCTGAGGCCGATACGGACCTTTCCTTGAGTGCGTATGCAGTCATATCCCGAGTTGTCTTCCGTCGCCCGAGGCCACTGTTGATTGAGCAGGCAGGAGTTCGTCCTGAGGTCCCTCCATCGATGTGCCCGCTGGCGGCCCGAGTTGGTATCGATCGCGGGTGGGTGTCCATCGTTCATTATTGCACCGGCATGACTCAAAACAGAGTGTTATGGAGTTGATAGCGAACCGACCCGAATGTCGCCACGCTGGTGGCGCCGTGCGTGCCGCAGCCGCGTGCCTGTGTGTCATGGCACTTGTGTTGACAGCAGCTTTGCCGGCCTCCGGCGAGGTCGATTACGAGGCCCTGCGCCAACTGGCACCGGAAGCACGCCTGAAACAGACTATTGGCTTCTTCTCCAGTCTTGGATCTCGTGTTGCCGGGTATCCCGGGGCAGAGCAGGCGGCCCTGCATGTGCACCGCCAGTTTCGTCACATCGATCTGCAGAACATCACTTTCCATAAGTATGATGTCTCTGTGCCCATCGACCACGGCGGCAATCTCAGCGTTGTCGGTGGCCCATCGGTACGCCTGCACGGTATATGGCCCAATCTGGTACGGACGTCGACGTTGCCAGATGGTGGCATCGACGCCCGCTTGATCTGGGGCGGCAAGGGCGAGTTCGAGGACCTCGATGGCCAGCAGGTCGCAGGCAGTGTCGTCGTACTCGACTTCAACTCGGGCGACAACTGGCTGAACACGGCCTACCTCGGTGCGTCTGCCGTTGTCTTCATCGAGCCCGACTCCACGGTATATCTCGAAGGTGAGCACAAATTCCTCACCATGCCCCTCGACATGCCGAGATTCTGGGTCAGCGACAGTGATGGTCGCGCTCTTAGACGCGCGATCGACCGACGCAGTGGCACGGGCGACGTCCAGGCGCATCTCGAATACCGCATGGACTGGGAGAGGAAGCCGGCATGGAACGTGATGGGGATGATCCCCGGCTACGATCCATTGCTCAAGGATGACGTCATTGTTCTCGAAGCTTACTATGACGCGATGTCCGTGGTGCCGTCCATTGCGCCAGGAGCCGAGCAGGCCGCCGGCATAACCGCACTACTTGAGCTGGCACACTACTTCCGTGAACATCCCCCGGCTCGATCGGTCCTGTTTCTGGCGACGTCGGCGCATCACCTTGCCCTGCGCGGCGTCGACGACTTCATCCAGCGGTACCTGCGCGATGAGGACCCCTTCATTGACCGCATGGTGGTGCGTCGGGTCGTCGAAGCGGCGCTGTCCCGGGGACTGATCGAAGAAGCCGCCGATGGGATCTCCTATCGGCTGGGCAATCAGGTCTTCGCGGGCAAGGAAGCGCTGGTTCGGCACGTAGCGGAGGACGACACGGTCCTCGTGCGCTCGATCATCGAATCATCCATCCGCGAAGGCGAAGGCCTCATCA
>CALFPI010000631.1 GCA_937919035.1 uncultured Gemmatimonadaceae bacterium | reverse complement strand
CAAAAGGAGGTAATCCGGCCACCTGGTTCGGTGGCGGAGGTCGAGTTCCTCGAGCGCTGCATCAAGTGTGATCAGTGTATCCGCGTCTGTCCGACGAACGTCCTGCAGCCAGCCATGCTGGAATCCGGTATCGAAGGTGTGTGGACACCGATCATGAACATGCGCATGGGCTACTGTGAGCTGAACTGCACGCTCTGCGGCCAGGTCTGCCCCACAGGTGCCATCCAGAAGATCTCCATCGAGCAGAAGCTTGGCCTCGCCGGTTTCGAGGACCTCGGCCCGGTGAAGACAGGTACTGCATTCTATGACCGCGGTCGTTGTCTGCCATGGGCGATGGACACGCCATGCGTCGTCTGTGAGGAGGTCTGTCCGACCTCACCAAAGGCGATCTACTCGCGTGAAGTCGAAGTCACCACGCGCTATGGCGAACAGCTGCGCCTGCGCCAGCCCTATGTCGATCCAGTGGTCTGTATCGGTTGCGGCATCTGCGAACATGAATGCCCGGTGCGTGATCATCGCGCCATTCGTGTCACCGCCGTCGGCGAGACGCGCTCCCTCGATCGCACGCTGCTGCTCAGCCTCGTCGAGGGCAACGCGGCACAGAATACCGCCATGGTCGGCGGCGGCGCCCCAGCGGCCCACCGGCCGCAACCTGCAGGTGGTTGTGGTGCCGACTGTAGCTGTTCCGCAAACTCCCAAAAAACCAGGAGCGCATCATGAACGATCGCCAGGATCTGTCCACTAGAGAAGTGTCTCGGCGCAACTTCCTCTCCGTCGCCGGTGCCGCCACGGCGGGCGTCGCCCTTGGCCCGGCGGCCAGGGCTGTTGATGCTGCCGACAAGAGTCTGCCCATGGCGACACTGGGCAAAACGGGCCAGAAGGTCACGGTGCTGTCTGCAGGTACCGCCTTCAACGTGACACCGATTACCCTGCGCGCCTTCCAGATGGAGGGCATCAGCTACATCGACACAGCACAGGGCTACAACGGCGGCAACTCCGAAAAAGCTGTCGGTGAATGGATGGAAAAGAGCGGCCGCCGCAAGGAGACCTACCTGGTCACCAAGTGCACGAACCACGACCCTGTCGCCTGGACCGCCGCACTCTCGGGCAGCCTGACGTCGCTGCGGACCGACTACGTTGATGCCTACTACCTGCACAATCTTGGTGATCCGGATCGACTCGATGCAGCATTGCGGGCGGCGCAGGAGCGCCTGAAGAAGGAGGGCAAGATTCGCCTCTTCGGCTTCTCATCGCACCATGCCCGCATGATCGACGTCCTCGAGCGGGCGCCGGAGGTCGGCTACGTCGACGTCATCATGTTCAAGTACAGTTTCCGCGACCTGCAGAACGAGCGCCTGCAGCGCGCCATCGACAAGTGTCATGCCGCCGGCATCGGCCTCATCGCCATGAAGACGCAGGGCGGTCGTGCTGAGGGCGATGATGCTGTCGCGGAATGGCCCGGATTCAATCGATATCAGGCTGCCCTGAAGGCCATGTGGCAGGACGAACGGATCGCCGCCATCTGCTCGGAGATGGTCAACATTCAGCAGGTGCGTGAAAACGCCGATGCCGCCCGCAAGGGCCCGCGGATGGGTTGGCTCGAGAGCGAGCACGAGCGCGCCGGCCTCGAGCAACACGCCGCCGACACGAGCCATCTGTACTGTCGCGGTTGCAGTCATATCTGCGAGAGCCATGTGCAGGCAGACACCGCTGTGGCCGACATCCTCCGCTTCCGTATGTACCACGACAATTATGGCAAGCGGCGGGATGCCCGTCGCCTGTTCCAGGAAATGCCCGACCCTCAGCGCCGGATTGCCGGCGTCGACTTTGCCGCCGCCGAGGCGGCTTGTCCGTATGGACTCGCCATTGGCAGCATGCTGCAGGACGCGGACAGCAAGCTGTCTGACAGACAGACGTCCTGACTCCCCTCTACGACGAAATCGGAATCACTACATGATACCCCGGATCCTGCTGGCCAGCATCATCCTCGTTGCCGCTCTCGGCTGCGCAGCCCCGGCGCCATCAGCGGAGCTTGCCGCCACCGTCGGCAAGCAGTCGATCTCCATGGCGCAGGTCGACGCGCAGGTACGCAAGGGAGAACCCGAAACCTGGCAGGCGTTGTTCGACGCCCGCCGGCGGGCCCTGAGTCAGCTGATCGACGATCAGCTGCTCTCGAAGGCTGCAGGCGACCTCGGCATCGACGTGGATTCTCTCGTTGCACGGGAGATCGAGTCCAAAGTCGTGGTGGCATCGGACGAGGAAGTGCAGATCTTCTTTGCGCAGAATGAACAGCGCATGGGTGGACAACCTCTGGAGACGATGCAGGATCGCATCCGCGAGTTCCTCACAGGCCGGCAGATCGGCGCAGCGCGCCACACCTATCTCGCCGGTCTGCGTGAACAGGCGGGTGTCGTGATCATGCTGGAGCCGCCTCGCGTGGCGCTCGACATCACCGATGACGAGCCCGCCAAAGGCCCGGCGGACGCGCCGATCGTGCTCGTGGAGTACTCCGACTTTCAGTGCCCCTACTGCGCACGTGCGCAGCCCTCGGTAGCGCAGGTACTGCAGACCTACGGCGACAAGGTGCGCCTCGTCTTCCGCGATTTTCCCCTGGCCATGCACGACAATGCCCAGCAGGCGGCGGAAGCCGGCCAGTGTGCCGCAGAGCAGGGGCAGTTCTGGGAGTACCACGACGTGCTCTTTGCCAACGCGCGCGCCCTGGCGACGTCCGATCTGCAGCGGTATGCGACGGATCTGGGACTCGATATGATCCCGTTCAACAGTTGCCTGGAGTCCGGCCGTCACACCGACGGCGTCCAGGCCGATCTGGCCTCAGGTCAGGCGCGTGGCGTCAGCGGTACGCCCGCCTTCTTCATCAACGGCCGCCTGCTCTCAGGGGCACAGCCCTTCTCAGCCTTCGAGAAGATCATCGACGAAGAACTGGAGCGGAGCAGCCAGGCACTGTGACAGAATCGCTCTGGCACACGCAACACAAGGCCGAAAAAGCCTAGCCTGCGATGTGCACGACCACGGCACTTGGCTCCACGGGGCACTTCCACTCACAGATCCCGCAACCCACGCAGCCATCGAGAACCTGCACGATGCCGCTGTCATCGATGCGAATGGCAGCCTCATCATAGGGGCACATGTCGACACAGACACGACAGTCCTGACCATGGGCCCGCAGGCAGGCGGCGCCATCCACCACCGCTGTGCCCATGCGGATCTGTTCACGCCCCAACAGTTGCAGAGCCCCACTCGGACAGGCCTGCATACATTCCAGACCGACACAGACCAGGCAGGGCTGATCCCGGGCGGCAATGAAGGGTGTGCCGTTCTGTTCGTCTGACACCCCTTTCACATGATGGATCGCCTGGGCGGGGCAGACGTCGACGCAGTTGCCGCAACGATAGCAGGTATCGAGAAACTGCGCCTCGACGATCGCCCCGGGGGGACGCAGTCGCGTGCGTGGTTCCTGTGGGACGGCTGCCGGCAGCTGGTCACCGATGATGTCCGCCGCCTGCCCCAGCGTCCGATCCAGGACCTGGCGGAAGAAGTCACGCCGACTGTCGCTCATCCGTATCGCCCTGCAGGCTTGCCACCTGCTTTGTCAGTTGCTCGACACGCCGGCGCAGGATGCCGAGTACGCGACGCGTCTCTTCGGGGATCTCGATGCAGCGTTCACAGACAGTGCGCGTCGCCAGGCTGTTATGGCCGGGATACTCGTACGACGTGCCACAGGTGCGGCACACGCGCCGTCCGTCTTCAACAGATTGAACGGAACCCTGAACTGGAGCCTGAACTCGAGTTCGTGCCAAGGCCTAGTCTTCCTCCCTTCCGTGGACATCGATTTCGGGCAGTCGCAAACGCCGTCGCAGGACATTGTCGCCCACGAGCAGCCTGTCAAAAGCGCTCTCAGTAAACCATTCGATTCTGCCGTCGGCAAACATCACCGTTCGTGCCGGTTCTTCGCCGGGAAAACGAGGCAGGCGCTGGCGTGGCGCATCCTCGTGCAGCAGCAACAGGCGTCGATCGGTTGGTCGATCGGTTGTCGGGGCGGGCACGATCCGATAGCACCAGCCCATGGGTATATCGTCGGCTGCGGCCGGCGGTTCAGCGTCGCTGCCCGGCGGCACCAAGGCCTTGTGTAGTTGCTGCAGTTGTAGCCGCAGCGCATCACGCGCCGGCGTCCGTTGGTGATCGCGCCAGCGCAGATGGGCGCAACGGAGGAGGGCGAAGGCAACAGCCAGCAGCAACAGCACCCACGGCACGGGCACAGGGAGCGGATTCATGAGCCGCCACCAAACCAGCGTGCATCAGCGCCTGTGCCGGTTTCGTCTGCGGCGTGAAGCAGCAGGGCGACACCCAGGCATGCGTGCAGGCGCGCAAGCCTCAGCTCATGCACTCCTTGACCAGGCGCCGCACTTCGTCCTTTACCAACGGGGCGTATTTCTTGCTCGCAGTCCGCGCTTCGTCACGGCTCATCTCCAGGACCGTGAGGGCGACGCGGTTGTAATCGACCGCTTCATCTTCGACCAGGCCCAGGCCCATCTCCTTAGCCATGCCGTCGGCGACGTGGACGAGGGCCGTCAACTGGGCGGGCCTCTCACCAACAACATGGTGCAGGCCCACAGCCCGCGTCAGATCGGCGGGCATATCGGATTTGCGCAGCACCAGTTCGCCGATCCATTCGTGACTGATGGCACCGCCGAGATCGGCTTCCGCCTTGGCGAAGGTTGTCTTGCTGTCCATGGTTCGCAGAATGCGCTCGAACCAGTCATGGAAGAAGAACCCCTGAACGACCTTGCCGCAGTCGTGCAGCAGGGCCGCCATCCAGTAATCATTAAACGCGACCTGGTCCTCGAGGCCAGCCGTGGAGTCCGCCACGATGCGATCGGCGATCATGGCGACAGCCACCGAGTGCATCCAGAACCGCTGCATGTTGAACTCGCTGTCGTCGGGACGGACGAAGGTGTTGATCAGGGCGATCTGCTGGGCGATGGCGCCCACTTTCTTGACACCAAGGCGCACCACCGCCTCCTGCAACGTCCAGCGTTGACCACTGCGCGAAGTGCCCATGAAATAGGGTGAGTTGGCGACCTGCATGACCTTGAGCACGATGGCCGTGTCACGCATCAGCAACTCTTCGAGTTGCGCCACCGTCGCCCGCGGATCACTGATGATCCGCATGATGTGCATGATGATCGCCGGCAGCGTCGGCAGCGTATCCAGACGGTCGAGGCGATCCCGGATCCGCTGTTCCAGTCCGCTGTCATCCTCGTTGAGCATACCTTCGAGATCGACCTGGGACATGGCTTCGCCCAGTAGACGCTGCAACGAGGCTTTGCCGCTGGCGAAAGCCATCTCCCAGGCACATACGTGGACGTTGGGCAGGCCCTCGACACTGTCGCGTTGGTCGTTGGCCTCGTGGCCGGGGAGCAGCAGAAACAGCGGGATCGAGCCGGCCAGTGTCAGAGCGGGCACCGTAGTCCGGGCGCTGACCTTGAGGTTCTGAATCACAAAAACGCAGCGGATGCGCTTCCCGTTGCGGCGGATCACCCCGGCAGCCTGGATGAAGTCCGCTGCCGTGTCGACGGTAAACCCATAGCGGTAGCTGAGCAGCAGGGTCAGGAACTTGGCGAGAGTACGCTGCGCCTTGCCCTCCTGCGCTACGACGAGCGCTATGTGTTCTTTGCTGGGTTCTTTGCTGGGTTCTTTGGACTCGGCCGCCATATTGCTATGCAATGTCGGCTTTTTCGTGACCTGCGGAAAGGGCGGCCCTCTGGCAATTCGGCATGGAATGGTGTCATGCCTATACTATCGCCGCCGTGCACAGCGGCCCTTAACTTCACCTGACAACGGACGCTCGGTCTGGCCGTGACCCACATTCTCTTCGTTGGCTTCGGCGGCTGTATCGGCGCCGCCTGCCGCTTTCTCCTGAGCAACGCCGTTCAGCGCCTTCTGCCCCTCGCCGTGATCCCCTGGGGAACGTTAGCGGTGAATGTGATGGGTTGTGCCATCATCGGCGGCGTCGCCGCTCTGGCCGAAACGCGCGCCGTGTTCAATGATTCCATCCGCCTGTTCCTTCTGACCGGGGTTCTGGGCGGTTTCACGACATTCTCGGCCTTCGCCCTCGAAACGCTGCGCCTCGTCCGCAACGGCGACGCCATACAAGGCGTGGCCCACGTCGGCTTGCATTTCATCCTGTGTCTGGCGGCTGTCGCCGCCGGTGATGCTCTGGTCCGGCAGATCCTGCGATGAGCCTGGGCGTCGATATCGACCATATCGCTGACGCCCTGGCTACCCGGACGCCGCAGGTGGCCGACAACAGCCCGGGGGACCGGGCAGCAGTGGCCATCATTCTGCACGAACGAATCGGCATTGGACCACAGGTTCTCATCATCGAGCGCGCCCGCCGGCAAGGTGACCCGTGGTCGGGAGACCTCGCCTTCCCGGGGGGGCGTATGGAACCCCACGATGACGGCGATCAACACACGGCGGAACGAGAAACTCGGGAGGAAATCGGTCTCGACCTGGGCACCGCACGCCTGTTGGGTCGACTCGATGATCGCGCCGCCCGCGTGCTACCCTTGACGGTATGTGCCTTCGTCTATGCCATCGACACCATACCTGCCATGGAACTGTCGAATGAAGTAGCTGAAGTGTTCTGGATCGATCTGGCGGACATTGTCGCCAGCGAGCGTCACTGCGAACATCAGCAGTATCCGGCCGTGGATCTGCTCGGCCCGGGCCATCCCCTGCTCTGGGGTGTCACGTACTTTTTCCTCTGTGCGCTGTTGCGCGACGTCGGGCACGAATTGCCCGTGTCGGTTCCAGTCGGACGGATCACCGAACCGGGAAACAGACCATGACCGTTACGCCGATCACGCTTGGCAGTCGCCGCGAACTTTTCGTCGACAGTTTCCTGCTCGAACGGTTCGATAGTGGTGCCTGTCAGAAGCTGCACGCACCCGAGCGCCGCGGCTATGTACTCGAAGTGCAACCACCACACGAGAATGCCTGCACCGCCTGCTACAACCTGGTCGATGACGCCGACGGGGGACTGTTCCTCTACTACCGTGGTTTCTATCCCATCGGTGTCGATCATGCCGATCACGACAGGCAGCAGACCTGCAACGTCTCCCTCAGCTATGACGGTGTGCATTTCCACCGGCCACACCTTGAGCGGTTCCCGCAGAACTCGATCGGGATCGCCCCCAACACGATCTGGCAGGGCTACGAGGCACACAATTTCTGTGTCTGCATCGACCGCAATCCGGCGATCGATCCACAGACACGCTTCAAAGCCGTTGGTGGTGGTGGCAAGAACCGGCTCTATGGTTTCCAGTCACCAGATGGCATCCACTGGGAGCGACTGCAGGAGGAGCCTCTCGATATCGAGGGGGCCTTCGACTCGGTCAACGTGCCCATGTGGGACCCGCACGCCGGATGCTATCGCCTGTTCAGTCGCTACTTCTTTGAAGAAAACGGCGTCCGCGTGCGCGCCATCCAGAGCTGCACGTCAGAGGACTTCATACACTGGACCAAACCCGTACCACACCAGTACGCTGCCGGCGTCCCCCATGAACAGTTCTACACGAACGCCACCGTTGTCTGCCCGGGAGCCGAACACGTGCTGTTGTCCTTCCCCATGCGTTTCCTGCCAGAACGAACCCTGGACACGGAGGGCATGGACTACCCCGGGGAGGGGCTGTCCGATGCGGTGTTCATGAGCAGCCGGGACGGCGTCAACTGGGATCGCACCTTCCGCCAGGCCTGGCTGCGCCCCGGTCGTGAACAACGCAACTGGACCCACCGAAACCAGACAACAGCTGTCGGTATCATCGATACGGGTGATGGCGAGTGGTCGATGTATGTCGCCGAGCATTACGGCTGGAATGACAACCGCCTGCGACGCGTTACCGTGCGGCCCTGGGGGTTTGCCTCGGTGCATGCCGAGGTCCACGGCGAGGCCCTGACCCGGCCCTTCACCTTCACCGGCAGCCACCTGCAACTCAACTACGCCACCTCTGCCGCCGGTTCCGTGCGCGTCGAGATCCAGCAGGCCGATGGCGCGGCGATCCCGGGCTTCACCCTGGCCGAGGCCAAGCCCCTGTTCGGGGACCAGATCGAAGCGAGCGCCCGCTGGGCTGGCGGTCTGGACGTCTCCAGCCTGCAGGGCCGTGTCGTGCGTCTGCGCATGGTGCTCGAGGACGCCGACCTGTTCTCCCTCAGGTTCGCCTGAGACAGTGGCCGGCAGTTTTCGCCCCTTCGGCAACACCCGCCTTCGACGGGCGCGGTTCATTGCGCGACCGAACCGCTTTCTCGTCCACTGTCAGCTGCATTCGGGAGAGCGGATCGAGGCCTTCATGCCCAATCCCGGCCGCATGGACGAAATGCTATTCCCCGACACCGAACTCACCGTCATTCAGGCCCCGACCAGTGCCACACGCCGCACGCAGTGGACCTGCGTCGGCCTGGAGCGGGATGGTGAGTCGATTCTGCTCGACACGCACCGCACGAATGCCGTTGCGCGCCACCTGCTGGAGAGTCGACGCATCCCATCGCTGCTGGGCTGGGACGTAGCCGGCGCCGAAGTCACCGTGGGCCACAGCCGCTTCGATTTTCTGCTGCAACAAGGCCGGCGGCGACTGTGGCTGGAGGTCAAGTCATGTACTCTCTTCGGCAACGGCAGCGCCATGTTTCCCGATGCCGTCACCGAACGTGGCCGGCGTCATCTGCAGGAACTGGCCCATCTTCGCCAGACCGGTGCGGCGCGACCGGTGGTGCTCTTTGTTGTCCATTCTCTGCGCCCGAACTGGTTCCTGCCCGACTATCACACCGATCTTGCCTTCAGCCGCACGTTTCTCGCTGTGCGCCCGCACGTGCGCGTGTTGCCCGTTGCCATCGGCTGGAACCCGGATTTCTCTCTGCGCGACGAAAGCCGCCTGCTGCGAATTCCCTGGTCACATCTGCAGCGTGAAATCGGTGACCGGGGCGCGTATCTGCTGTTGTTGCGGTTGCCCGAGGCTCGCGCCCTGGAGATCGGCCGGTTGGGCGAAATGCAGGCACAGGCCGGTTGGTACATCTACGTGGGGTCGGCGATGGCGGGTCTCGATGCGCGCCTGCAACGCCACCAGCGACGACGCAAACGATTCCATTGGCATGTCGACTACCTTCGCGATGCGGCTGCTGAAGTCGTACCACTGCCCATCCGCTCGTCGCTGCGGCAGGAGTGTGATCTGGCTGCCGCTGTGGGGCGCCTGTATCCGACGGCAATGCCACGCTTTGGTGCGTCTGATTGCTCCTGTCCCGGTCACCTGTTTGCCGCCGGCAGCACAGCCCCCCTGGACAATCCGGCCTTTCATCTTCTGCTGCAGCAATACCGCATGCCGCAACCCCGTCGGTAGACTCGACACGACACGCCGAGTATAATGCGCCTGTGAATCGGGACCCCATTGCCAGCGGACTGGCCCGTGTCCAGTCAGAAAGTCACATCCCCGCCAATACCTGGCGTCAGTGGTGTGACCGGCTCAGTGTCGAGCCTGAACTTGCCATCGAACTGTGGGATGATGTCTGTCATCCCATGATGCTCGCATCTGGCAAGGCGCCCGACCTGGCACTGATTCTGCAACTGCGCGCCGCGCGTCCCGACATCTATATCGATGACTTCCGCGATGAACTGCCGGCGGTACTGCTGTCGACAACGTTCGTCGACGCCTTGCACTCCGAGGAGCGAGGCGCCATCCGTGGCGCCCTGTTGCGACTCTACCGTTATCTCGGTGTGCACACGGGCGAACCCGTGGGGAACATCTTTGTCGCCCACGCTGGCAGTCTGACCTTGCTCGAGGCTGTGCTGCCGGAGGACCTGACGCTGCCGAAGCTGATCAAGGTTCTGTGTGCCGGGAAAGGCACCCTCGAGGATCTGTGCCGACTCGGGCGACGGGCCCTGACGGGCAGCGAACGCGACGTCGCCGTCGGCAAGGCCCTCGATGCCGCTCTCGTTCTGCTGCACCCGCCCCCGCCGCTACCGGCCACCGAACCGTCGGCTCACGACATCGATGCGGATGACGACGATGATGATGAGCAGGATGACGACGAGCAGGACGACGACGAGCAGGATGACGACGAGCAGGATGACGACGAGCAGGATGACGACGAGCAGGACGACGACGACGACGACGACGAGCCAGAGGATGTGGCAGCACCGCAACGGCCCCCGGGACCGCAGGATCTCTACCTGCAGACGTTGAGGGTTGCCCTCGCCGCTGCCTGTGCCAGTGAATCCATGGCCGATCCTGCGGAACGGGAAGCGCGGCTGCAGGCGATTGCTGCCTTCAATCCGTTGAAAGCCCGCATCCCGACGATCGAAGAGGCGCAACGAATGAGTCAACGCGCCGAACCCTCGGGTGAGGGCCGGCGACGGGCCTTGGAGAGTGGTGGCGGACGCAGCGCACCCCGCGTCACGACCGCAGGCGGAGGCGGAGGTCGGCCCTCGACCCACACCCCGTCCGCCGGCGGCGGCGGCGGCTCCACGGTGACCATCATCAAAGCAGGCACCATGCCTGCTGGCGGCACATCGAGCCGTGCCAGATCTGCCGGCGCATCCGGCGGCACATCCGGCGGCGCGGCGGGCGGTGCCCCAACGGCATCTCCGGAAGCCGCAGCAACAGCTACAGACGGCGAGATGGTGAGCGCCGCCGCCAACTCAACGGCGCCTGCCGTGAATGCCCAGGGCAAGGTGCCGACGCCGAAGATCAGCCGCCACGAACTGGATCAGGCGGTGCAGAGCATCGCCGACGGGCTTAACCGGGCGCGCGAACTCGATGAGCGGATCTGGTTGCTTTTTGCCGATGTCGAATACAACCTCGAAGACCCGCGGGCGCTGGCGGAGGACCTGGCGACACAGGACTCGGACGGCGAGCGGGCTGGTGCCTCCATGTGTGTCGCGGCCCAACAACAGCGGGTGCGGAGCCTGCTGGAATTGCCTGCGGACCGTCGTCTGAATGGGCGCCGTTTCGACCTGGAAGCCGAGGCCTGGCTGAATACAGTGGCAAACTACCGACGCAGTTACGAGCCCGACGCCCGGCAATTGATCTCGGTGCCGAGAGTGCTCGACTACGCCGCCAGTGCCCTCGTGCGCATCGAAGCCCTGCGCGCCGCCATCGAAGCGGCGCGCGACACCGAAGCGGAGGAGGAGCCGACGGTCGCTTTCGTCTCCCGGCGTTACGAGTTGCTCCTCAGCGATATCACCTTCCTGTGCAATGCGGATGTGATGGCCGCCACGCGCTTGCGCGCCGACGCCGACGTAGAGATGGTCCTGGCGGCGGTCGTCGCCGATGCCTGGATCGAGCGTGTGAGCACCGCGATTCTCGATTGGGTGGACGCCGTTGTCGACGCTGGCGCCTGTGAGTCGGTCGACACCCTCAAGGCGGCCTTCGACAGCACCCCCCTGCAGCTCGATGTACCCGGAGAGGGGCCATCGGCAGGGCCCTTCCCCGACAAACTCGCCGCCGACTCGGCCCTTGGGGAAATCGTCGATGTTCTGCGCGTCCAGGCCCTGCAGGGTGCCTGGGGCGCGCTGCAGCCGCAACACCGGCCACAGGAGACGGCCGAGAAACTCGACCTCGACCTGCGACGCAAGTTACGCGGGCAGGCGCGCATCACCCCGCGCCGCGAGCGGCATCAGAAGAACCCGCGGATCGCCCTGCCCATGGCCAGCCTCGAGCGCCTGTCAGGTGTTGCAGCCCTGGAGCATCTCTTCGTGCGCCTGACGACGGATGGCAAGCTGCTGTTCCTCGAGGATTATGAGGATGGCTCGTTCATCGATGTCTTTTCCCTGCGCGAAAACAAGAAGCGGCAGATGCATGCCCGGGCCCACGACCGGGCCCGCAGCGACCATACAGGTGAGTTGCAGCCCGGGTCCAGTTATCTGTATACCCTGTGCCGGACCAACAATCCCTTTGCCCATACGGAGCGTGATATACTGGCAGCCTGCGTCGTCGATGACGAGGGGGAGCCCGTGATTTTCGACCCCTTTTGAGTCGCCTGCCGCCAGAACAGTTGCAGCGGAGTCAAACCCGACTGATCCGCTTCGTTCTGTCGGGCACTGCCAACAATGCCCTCGTACAAGCCATCGGTCCACTGTTCCTGCTGAATCTCGGAGCGGCGCCGATCCATCTTGGCATCCTTGCCACCTTCGCCCAACTGGACAAGGTCGCCCGCCTCGGCGGCGTCGAGCTTCTCGGTCGCGACGTCGGCAAGACGCGCCTGATGTTCTGGGGGCGCCTGCTGGCCATCCTGGCGACGGCCTGGGAACCCTACTGGGACGAACGCGTCTCAAGAGTCATAACCTCTTGTTTTTTCACGTGATGCGCATCACACCCTGGACGTGACGGCGATCACGACGAGTTTCGGCGTTCGTGCCGATTCTAGAGGAGAGTGGCCTGAACAGGGAGACAGATGTGCTGACAACAATCTCGATGATCGCCGCGCTGCTCATGCTCGCTGCGGTGGTCGTCACCAAAATTCTGACAGTGGAACTGCTTGCTACCCATCATCGGCGATATGCCCGTCTGCAGGATGTTCTAAACTCCACCCGCAGCGATCTGCGGGCTGAAATGACGAAACATGCCGGTGTCGAACGTGAGTGGCGCAAGTTGGAACACAAGCGCCATCGCATCAACGTGCGGGCCGCCCACGCCATCGAGCAGATCGGCCTGTACGAATTCGATGATTCCTGCCGCTCTGCCCACTTCGACCTGCTCACCAGCCATCTGGTCGAGCGTTAGGCAGACGCCGCCGCTGGCCATGGCGGCCCCCCTTCTGTAGTCTACTTCAACAGGGCTGCATTCCAGCAGCTATAGAGGAATGGAAGGGGAATCTCGTGATCGATCTGACGGGAAAAGTGGCCCTTATCACCGGTGCCTCCCGTGGTATCGGGCGTGGCTGCGCCGAACAGATGGCGCGTTGTGGGGCCGATGTTGCCATCAACTACCGCTCTCACGGCGACGAGGCGGAGGAGGTCGCCGAGGTCGTACGCTCCCTGGGGCGCCGCGCCGCCGTTTTCGGCGCCGACGTATCCGACCGGGCCGCTGTTGATACCATGGTTACCGGTACGGTGCAGGCCCTCGGCCGCCTCGACATCGTTGTTGCCAATGCCTACTACTCCAAGCGGGAGCCCTTCCTCGACCTCGATATTGAGGGCGTACGCCGGACCCTTGATGTAACCCTCATGGGTGCCTTCCACGTTGCCCAGGCCGGCGCCCGGCAAATGGTGCAACAGGGCCAGGGCGGCAACATTCTGTTTATCAGTTCCGTCCTCTACTTCATCCCCTTTGCCACGTCCATGGCGTACAACACCGCCAAAGCCGGCATGAATCATATGGCCAACACCATCGCTGCGGAGATGGCGGAGCACCGCATTCGCGTCAACACGATCCAGCCCGGCTGGACGGACACGCCTGGGGAACGGCAGTTCACCACCGAAGAGCAGATGCGCGAGGGGGCAAAGGGCCTGCCGTGGAAACGGCTCGGGACGATCGAGGATCTCGGCAAAGCGGCTGCCTTTCTCGCCTCGGATGCGGCGGACTATATCACCGGCGCAACGCTGAAAGTGGATGGCGGCTACTCCCTGCGATGAGGCGCTGACCTGTGCGTCCTGACCTGTGTCCGGCACTGGCCCTGACCTTTGTGCTGGTGCTCATGGCACCGCTGTGCTGGAGTTTCTGATCATGTCCCGACCACACATCATCTTTATCATCACCGATCAGCAGCGCTTCGATACGATCCGTGCCCTTGGCTACGATCACGTCGATACGCCGCACCTGGATCGGCTGGTCCGCGAGGGTGTCACCTTCACCGGGTGCCACGTCACCGCCGCATCCTGCGCGCCGTCCCGGGCGAGCCTGTTCACCGGCTACTATCCGCATACCACGGGCATCCTGAAGAATGCCGATGCCTGGAACCATTCGTGGATCGAACAGTTGCGCGACAGTGGCTACCGCACGATCAACGTCGGCAAGATGCACAGCTATCCGTACCACACCCCCCTGGGCTTCGAAGAGCGCTACGTCGTGGAAAACAAGGACCGCTATCTCGAAGAGCGCTATTACTTCGACGAATGGGACAAGGCGCTGCGCGCCCGCGGCATCGTCAAACAGCAGCGCGAGTTCTACCGCCAGCGCCCCGACTATGCCCAGTGCCTCGGGGCTTTCACCTGGGATCTGCCGGCCGACACCCATCCGGACAATTTCGTCGGCGACATGGCGACCCACTGGATTCGCACCAAGCCGCGCGACACCGAGCGACCGCTGTTTCTGCAGATCGGCTTCCCCGGGCCCCATCCGCCGTACGATCCGACACCGGAGATGGCGCAGAAGTACATGGCCCGTGACCTGCCCCTGCAGCCGGTGACCGAGGTGGAACTGGCGTCACAACCGGCACCGTACAAGGCGATGCGCCAGCACAATGCCGACGTCGACCACGATAGTGTCGTGCACCTGCTCGAGCCGACGCCCGAGCAACGCCACCGCCAGCGCGCCTACTACCTGGCGAACGTTGAAATGATCGACACCCAGGTGGGCCAGATCATGCAGGCCCTTGAGGATGAGGGCTATCTGGAGAATGCCGTCGTTGTTTTCACCTCCGACCACGGCGACTGTCTCACCGACCACGGGCACAGCCAGAAGTGGACGATGTACGACACGATCACTCGCATGCCGTTGATCCTCTGGTCACCGCAGCGTTTTACCGGGGATCGTCGCGTCGAGGGTCTGTGTCAGCAGATGGACGTTGGCCCGGCGCTGCTGGAGCTGGCCGGCGTCGAACCGGCGCCCACCATGGAGGCCCGGTCGTTGGGCCCGGCGCTGCGGGGTGACGCCTGGCAGCCCCGGGAGTACGTGTTTGCCGAGCACGGCCGCGATGGCATTCTGCAGGAGACCCAGTTCATGACAATGGTGCGCAGCGACGACTGGAAGCTCGTGCACTTCGTCGACTGTACCGAGGGCCAGCTCTTCGATCTGCGCCGCGATCCCGGCGAGACGGCCAATCTGTGGGAGGACGCCGGCCACGCGGACAAGAAACGTGAACTGCTCGACGTACTGCGCGACTGGCGCATCAGCAGTGACGTGCATACCGCCGGCTGGAGTGCCGCCTGGCGCTGACCGTGCCCCTGGAGTTATAACCCCAGGCGACGGAACCATTGGAGGAAGAGCGGGAAAACCTCTTCCGGTTCTTCCAGTTCGCCGTGCCAGCGTTTCTCATGCTCAAACATGACATAGCCGTCGTAGCCCTCCGCCTGCAGCAGTTGCAGCGCCCGGGCGATGGGCAACTCTCCCGTTCCGGGGGGCACGTAGCGCCAGCCATCGTCCATCGCACGTTCGTGTGACGCGTCATGGATGGCGTCCTTCACATGCAGGTAGTAGACCCGGTCCCCCAGTGCGATCAGCGTATCGGCGGGATCCTCACCGCCGACGCGAGAGGTGTGTCCCATATCCCACAGCGCGCCGAATTCCGGCGCCGTCACTCGCTCCAGCAGCAGCCGGCAATCGGCTGACTGCATCCAGTGATCGTGGGTCTCGAAGACCCATTTGAACTGCTTCGCCCCGGGCAGATCGAGCACGCGCAGCATGGTCTGCTGACCGATGTCGGCCATCTCGACATGGGAGTGGTGTAGCGCATCTCCACCACCAAAGACGCGGATGGTCTCACACCCCAGTTCGGCGGCGACTGGGATCGTGCGTTCCGCTTCGGCGACATTCTGCGCCGTCATGCTCGCGTCGCAGACTTTCAGACTGGAGCTGATGCCACATACGTGCAGCCCCGCATCGGCAAACTTCGCCCGTGTTGTGCCGATGCCGGTGGTGAAGGCAGGCAACTGCGTAACATCGATCTCATCCTGCAGACCACGGAAGTCAACGCCGTCGAACCCCATGCGGCTGCCCTGTTTGATGATGGTATCCAGATCCCAGGAGGGACAGCCAAGGGTCGTGAAGCTGGTCTTCATCGGGTCTCCGCTGCGGGTAGGGGAAAGATCTGTACGGCCGGCGTGAACACGACCCCGTCGTCGAGGGGAAACATGGGACGCCGACAGATGGTGTGACCAAGGCTCTGCAGATTGGCGCTGGTCGAACCAGGGGCATCAACATTGTAGTTGGCTGCCGCCCAGTCGATGAAGAAGCGATCCTGACAGTGGGGCGATTTGACGACAACAAGGTCGAAATTCTGCGGATCCCGGCCATGGGCCAGGAACAGTGAGCGATCGAAGTGGTACACGGGCCGCGTCGTGACGATGATGGTCATCTTTCCCGCCTGCAGGACCGCTGTGTCGCCCGCGTCCTGTTCGTTGCCCCAGGATTCGAAGTAGTACGGCCCCGTTGCCAGCATGACGATGCGGGCCTGCAGTTTGACCGGCACGAACCGGGGGTCACACGCACCACCGAGTTTGAATTCGCCGATCTGGCCCAGACCGGTCTCGCGGGCCAGCCGCACCGCCGGCGCATCAACGATGGGCAACAGCACGGTGCCATCGTAGCCGGCATCGAGCAGGGCTGCGAGAATCGCGTTGCTGTCCCCCGATGCACCGGAACTGGTGGCATCCGCCGCGTCGGCAAAGATCGCCGTGCCCTGCAGTTGTCGGGCCGACGCGATGGCCGACTGCACCGACACCAGGGGCGCCTGCAGCGATTGGCGCTGTTCCCAGAAAGCGGCAGCCATGTCCAGCGCGGCACACCCGGCAGCATCGGCATCACCATTGGTCACCACGATGCTCTGTGAGCACAGTTCCGGCACGTCGGTGAAAGGATTGCCGATCATCATGCCCGCTGCCAGCGCCACGCCGGTAGCCTCCAGTTCCTGCGCCTGTCGAATGGACTTGCCGTAGATACCGGTTGCGGTTTTCAGCTCGTCGCCGCGGACCAGAGCCGGCACCACGACCCGCGCGATCGTCGGTGTCAGACCTTCGTCGAGGATGCGCAGCAGCAGCCGCGCTGCCCGCGCGCCCGTATCGCTGAGGTCGACGTGTGGATAGGTATGGTAGATGGTCAGAGCATCGCAGTGCTGCAGCATACGTTCTGTGAGGATGCCGTGCAGATCGAGAGAGATGACAATGGGGATCTGCGGCCCCAGCAGGGCCCGCGCTTCGCGCAGCAGGTAGCCCTCAGGGTCGAGTTCCACGGCAGCTGCCATAGCCCCGTGCAAAGAAAAATAGAACGCCGCTGCACCTTCCCTATGGTCTTCCACGGCCTGCAGAAACTCCGCGGCCAGCCGTTCGAAGTCGTCCTGCTCCAGGGCTCCGGCGGAGTTGGCGCGGCCGCCCCACAGGGGCACCAGTTGCACATCACTGCGGGCGCCGAAGACCTCGAGAGCACCGCCAATCTCCGATTCGATGCCACGGTGATAGGCCAACAGCTCCTGGCCACGGTTGATGGTGAAGTGCTCGTAGAGTGTCGCTACAGGATTGAAGGAGGAAACCTCCTGCTTGCATTCGGCAACAAGGATCTTCACGACGCAAGCCCCCTGTCACTGATCTCATCGAGTGGATAGATCGGGCGTGGCAGGTGTTTCCACGGCAGGTCCTCCAGGTGAGATGTGGTCCCCCCCGGCGTGTCCACCCGCACGACCTCGGAGATCCACTCGTTGTAGTACTGCCAGTTGCTCGCCGTCTTCAGCACGACCATGTGGGCATCGCCGACGTCGATGCCGAAGTGTTCGTACACGGCGGGATGGTTGCCGCCGATGCCCCGCTCCTGATTGAGCACGAGGCGGATGGCGCCGATCTCCAGCAGCACAGCGCGGCCCAGATCGAAGGACTCGAATCCCAGCAATGGCACGTGCAACCTGCCACCGCCGATGGCGGCGACCCTGGCCGTCACCTCCAGGGGCTCGCCGAAGGTGGGATCCTGCTTGCCTCCCACCAGCATCGTCACCGTCGCCCCCACATCTGCCAGGATCGCAACCTCCACAGCCTGAGGATCGACGAGAGACAACAACACCATCTTGTCCACCTTCTGCCGGATCAGCTCAGCGAGAATCGTTGTACTGTCCCCGGTGGCACCGCCCCAGATGCTGTCACCCGTGTCCGATAACACAACAAGGCCACGCGCCATCTGCATCGCCTTGCGCACGGCCGCCTCGGGGGAAATGCTATCCTGGCGACAGAAGGCCTGGCGCAGATCCCATGCCTTGTCTGCCAGTTCATCGGCGAGAGTCTCCGCCAGGGCCTGATCGCCATTGGTGACCACCGCTGCCGCCCAGCCACCTTCGGGCACGTCGAGCCAGGGCTGCATGGGTAACGTCGACGCCGACAGCACACCCGGGCGCGTCTCCATCTGCCGCGCCAGATCAAACCACTCCTGCATCGGACCACTGCGCGTCAGAAACTGCTCCTGATGGGTGATGAGCGGAATCTTGCGCCAGGCGGTGGTGGGTTTGGTGCCATCACGGACAATGCCCAGCATGAGTTGCGCTGCCAGCACCCCGGAATCGAATTGGTCGTGCGGCTGTGTCCGGTGTGCAACGAGAGCATCGATGCGCTGCACCATCGCCTGTGTCAGATTGGCGTGATGATCCAGCGAGGCGACGATGGGCACGTTGTCACCGATGATGTTGCGCGCGATCTCCAGCAGGTAGGCTTCACTGTCGTGTGCCTGTTCGGCAACGGCAGCACCATGCAGCGCGAAGTACACCGCGTCGAGGGGCAGGGCCTGCTGCAGGCCCGCAGCGATCCTGTCGGCAAAATACCCCAGGGTCTCGGCTGTCAGCGCACCACTGGCGCCGGCCCAACCGTGCACGATCGGCAGCGGCGTCCAGTCGATGCCGGCATCCATGGTCTGCAGGAAGCCGCCGATGGAACCGACGTCACGGCACTTGTCCAGAATGTCCTGACCCTCGAACAACCCATACAGTTCGAAGGTTGCAAGCGTCGTCGGCACGGGGCTGAAACTGCTGGTTTCCTGCCCGTAGGAAGCAATGGCGATTCTCATGTGTATGTGATACCCGGGTTGGTGGTTTGCGGTCCCTCAGAGCAGTCCATCAGATCAGGGCGATGGCTTTGGTCATGCCCGCCGTCCAGCCGCCATCAACCGTCCAGGCGGCACCATTGACGAAACCGGACTCGTCGCTGGCCAGAAACAGGGCGACGTTGGCAATGTCTTCGGGCTGGCCGATGCGCCCCGATGGCGCGATCATGGCGGCAAACTCGCGCCCTTTCGGGTTTTCATCCAGGTAGGGCTTCGACATGGCCGTCTCCGTCCACCCGGGGCAGATGCAATTGACGCGCACACCCGCGGGCCCGTGGTCGACGGCCATGGCCCGCGTCAGCTGCATGACGGCACCCTTCGTGGCGCTGTAGCCGGCGATATCGGACTCGGCGTAGAAGCTGTTCGCCGACGCGGTGATGACAAAGGAGCCGCCACCGGAGGCGACCATGGCAGGGATGCCGTACTTGCCGCAGAGAAAGGCGCCCTTGACGTTGACGGCGAACATGTGATCCCAATCTGCTTCGGGCAGGTCGATGACACTACCATCCCGCTGAATGCCGGCATTGCTGAAGAAGACATCCAGCCGGCCGTGTTCGGTCATCGTCGCTTCTACGAGTTCCTCAACACTCTGCGCAACAGCAACGTCCACCTGCCAGGCGATGACGCGGCCCGGCGCCTCGGCGGGCAGCAGTGCTGCCGTCGCCTGTGCGCCTTGTGCGTCAATGTCAGCGGCAATGACGATGGCTCCCTCCGCGGCAAACCGCAGGGCCGACGCCCTGCCGATCCCGGCGCCGGCACCGGTGATGATGGCAACTTTCGAATCGAGTCTCACGCTACCTCCTCAGGGTCCATGTTCGGTCATCGTATATCGTGGCGTCGTGCCTGTCACATCGGTGCGCGCCGCCAATGATGTACAGGCGGCCATCGAGCCCGGCTGCGGCCCCCCAGGATTGCTCCGTCGGCAGGCGCGGCCCGTCACGCCACGTGCGTGTCCCGGGATGATAGCAGCGGGTCGCAGCGCAGTGTAACCCACCCATCATCCACACCTCGTCGGTGTGGGCGGCCACCAGCGGCGCCTGCCCGATCGCACCGGGCTGTGGCAGGTCTTCAT
>CALFPI010000630.1 GCA_937919035.1 uncultured Gemmatimonadaceae bacterium | reverse complement strand
GATTCCCCTCAGCTCCACCATTTCTAGTAGGACGCAACCTCGTGTTTTCTGACGGGGTTGCGTTTTCTATTTCAACACCGACTGCTTGCCGGTACATGCTGGCTACACGAATTGGCGACGAGAACAGCCGATTGCACGAGCCTCGCCTCACCATGGAGCCGGGTAGACAGGTACGGCGCCACGGGCCTTTATATCCCAGTATTGGTCGGGAATAGCCCTTATCTCGATGATGGCCCCTGGAACAATTTCTTCCGGAAGCGGAGCAGCCGTTGGGGCCTCGAAGATCTGATTCAGCATGGATGTCAAAGAGAGAATCCCAGCTGTGATCAGAGCCACTTCTGAGAAACGATCCCGCATCCTGACAGCCATGACGACGACAGGGGTCAGGTAGAGGGGGTACCACATTTCTCCGCCCAAGAATGCAAGAATGAGCGTGAGAGAGAACCACGCGAGCCATCTGAAATCCCTGACCTTCCAGCACCCAGCTATCCCACACGCCCAGAGGACGAGAGGAACGACAGGCCGCGGATTATACTGGTTCAGGAATCTCCACCAGACGTCCATGAGCCTGTAATCTGCCTTCCGTCCTATCTGTAGGCGCCACTGCTCGAGGAAGGATGCTGGATCTCCAGTCATTACCCACAAAAACCATACGCCAATTGGCGAGAGGAACCAGCCAACAAACCGCACAGTAGGACTCCACAAAAATGCACCGAAGGCGACGGCGAGTCCCATAGGGTGGGTGCAGACAGACAATCCAGCAAGCAGGCCAGCACCACATGGCTTTGATTCTCTGGCCAACACGACAGACCACAGCCCAAGCGCCAGGCAGAGCATGTCCATCCGGCCCATGAGCGCGCCGCGAACAAAGACCACGTCCACACACAAGATGGCCACGGCGAACACAGCCCGATGGTTTTCCTCTTCTGTGGACAATCTCCAGATGGCTGCCAAAGCCAAGACGGCGCACACAGCAGAGAAGGTCCTCTGCCACCACATGCTGGCCCCCACAGTAAACCATACAGCGAGCGCCAGATAGTACAGGGGTGGCGTCCAATAGGCGTGTTCCTGCATCCCGGGGATCGAAAACCTGAACAGGTCAGTCGCCAGCCTACCTTGGGTCAGGAGGGACAGAGAAATGTCGGCAAAGTGGGCTTCGTCAGGCCATGGTGTGGGCCACATGATTCAACTCTCCTCGGTAACAGCGGACGTGGAAGTCGTAAGGATAGATGTAGCCATAGCTTCGCGGACGTAAACAAACAACTCGACTGAGGCCGGGGTAGGTCTGCTCGGCAAGGGGCGTCCAGCTGTTTCTGGTATCAATCTGGGTCTGACTTGGCTTCGGTCCTTCCTGCTGATGCTGGGTATGCAGGAGATTGTCACTCGTTGGCCTCGACGGGTCCTGCAACGACCTCACCATCTTCTTGAAACCGGTCACACCGGAGTGATTGACGACGCCATCGCCCGATGTTTCTCGCGCAGCCGGTCACGTGTGTGAGGCGTTCGAGCACAACCATGAGCCGCGTGCAGCGCTGAGCGCAAATCCCATTCGTTTTGCGTCCCTCTCATCAACATGGCCGTGTCAGACGGGTGTTACGCCAAAAGACGTTTGTGTACGGAGTTAAGTTTTGATTCGAGAGGGTACGAAAACTGGACTGGCTGCCGAACCTGTGCGGGAAAGCAGGAATCGGAACTCAGGCGCATACTCGGATGACTTTTGGTGCGCTGCTGTGCCATGGCTCTGCGGCAGAGTCAAAGAATACTGCTGATCGATAGGATCAGGCGCTTCGCCTAACGCGCTGGACTGCCCTGACTTTGTGGCCCCCTGCTGGGTATCTGCATCTTTGTGCAGAGCCTACGAACCCTCAGCTCCACCAGTAACCGTTCCATAGTCATCCATGAAAGCCCTGTAAGTCCTTCACTTACAGGGCTTTTTTGTGTCTGGCTCTCCGTGTTGGTCCGCAGGCATCCGTTGACATTCACTTCGTAGCCGGGGCGCGAATCACGCACTGCCGGCGCCTTTGCCGCCGGGATGGCGTCCAGCCGCCCCCGGCCGTCCGCCGACTCCTGCACAAGCTTCACCCAATCCACGTGTCATTCCCGGCCCGGTTGACAGAAGTGAGTAGGGTCAAATATGCCCTGCACGGATGGACGTAGGGAAAATACTACTGTGAAAAGCTGGCCCCATAGTGGATCCACTATCCTCCATGGACCTCGTTTCCCTGTCTTCGGCCTCGTTTCTCTGGGTGAGCGGTTCAGCCATCATGCCGATGAGACGATGGCATGAGTTTCGCATAAAACATACCACAAACAGATAATTTTTTGCCTGATGACACTTATCCACTGAGGGAAAGCTCCATGAAGCGACACATGCTCACGATCCTTGCCGCCCTGGCCCTGGTTGTTGGTTGTAGTGACAAGGGGAACAACCCTGTGACGTTTAACAATGCCGACGACATGCCGATTCCGGCGGCTAAGCCCGTTGGGACCCTGTTTGCAGAGGACTTTGAATCAGGAAATTTGGACCAATGGATAGGGAAATACGGGGGTAGTCATTCTGGCTACATCACGATCGATCCCAGAGACCCAGCAAATCATGTTTTTGCTATGAGTCAGAACATCGGATCTGGTGACGTATTTGGTGGCCCCGTGACACCCTCCGTACCTCACGTCGTTCAATTTGATTACCTGGGCACTCAATATTCTGGTGGTTGTATCGGCTATTCCTATGGTGCTCCTGGTAGCCATCAGTGGCCTTTCTGTGGTCACCCTGGTTACAACGCACAGCATGAAGTTGGCGAATGGGTGACCTGTCAGTTTGAGATCCCAACTGGCGTATCTACCTATGTGATGATAGAGGATTACTCTTACGGAACAGGTAATGCTCTTTTTGATAACATCAGAGTGGTACCTGGCACTGGACAAGGTTGTGGAGAGTACGGCGGCAGTGGCACGGACCCGGACACCGACGGCGACGGCATCGTCGACGCCGAAGATGCCTTCCCGAATGATCCGACCGAGTCCGCCGACAGCGACGGTGACGGCATCGGTGACAACGGCGACGCCTTCCCCACCGATCCGACCGAGTCCGCCGACAGCGACGGTGACGGCATCGGTGACAACGGCGACGCCTTCCCCACCGATCCCACCGAGTCCGCCGACAGTGACGGCGACGGCGTCGGCGACAACGGCGACGCCTTCCCCACCGATCCGACTGAGTCCGCCGACAGTGACGGCGACAGCATCGGAGACAACGGCGATGCCTTCCCGCAGTCCGACCTGTCGCCGACAGTAGTCCTGGGTGGCGTCGACACGGGAGTGGCCAGCGGCGACGCCGGGGCCGGCGCTACGCTGGCAGACCTGGCCGGCGCCGGCGTGGACCAGTGCCGCCAGGGCGCCCGGAACCACGGCGCTTTCGTCAGCTGCATGAGCGGCGTGTTCAACGATTTCAAGGACCAGGGCCTGATCTCCGGCAAGGAGAAGGGTCGCCTGCAGTCCGCGATCGCCAAGAAGTAAAAAGCAGCGGCGACGCGCCTGTGTGATCTATGGGGTCCATGCCTTCGGGCATGGACCCCATTCGCGTTCTGGGAACGCCGGCGGCGGGCCGCTCACAGATGCCGACAACGAGCACCTCGTGCTGGTCCGCGCCGCTGGTAGTTACGGGGCCCTCGTACGGATGTGTTTGTCAGGTGAGGCACCAAGCGACGGTTGACCAAGGGTGTTGTGTCTTGGATTCGATCCCCCCCTCAGCTCCAGCATGTTCTTGACTTACGAGCGGTAGCCGTCTACTCTGGCGTCAGCGCTCGCAGGGAGCCTCCAGTCCGCGGCAAGGGTTAAACCCACCTTCAGAAACATACATAGACCTTCTTTCTGCCTGACATAGCGGACACCAGGCATTCGCGAAAGAGGGTGTTCTATGTCTCGCCAACTCCCGCCCCAACCCAATCTCGAAGTTCTTCGCAAGCAAGCTCGACAGCTGCTCAACGAGCACGCAGCCGGTCACTCGGAAGCCGTGGCGCGTGTTCGGGCTGTCAGTGCCGATCTACCATCCGCCGCTGCCAAGTCCTTCACTCTTCGACAGGCGCAGCAGGTCCTGGCCCGTGAATACGGCTTTGCCAACTGGCAGGCTCTGCTCGACCACGTCGAAGGGGACTCCGGGTTTGCTGTTCATGGCGACTTTTACAGCAAACTCGCCGCGGATCTCGTCGAGGCGCATCGTGACGGTCACCTGCAATCCTTTGGACAGTTGGGCAGGGAATTTGCCGCTCGAGGGGCGGGCCCGTCCGCTTCTCCAGACAGCGATGCGTCTGCAACTGCCATCGAACAGGCGCGCCAGACAATCGCTGAACACAACGGTTGTGACAGCTGGCAAAGTCTGATACGGCTGCAGAATGAATGTCATCAGGCGAATCTGGTAACCAAGGAGCAGTTCGCCGGGCTTGAGAGCCTGCACGTGGAGTTCGCTCGGTCCGCGGGTGCCCGCTTTGCCGCAGTTGCCGGCACAGATGCGTCGATCGAGGGAAGCATATCTTTCGTTGATCGGACGACGTACGGATGGATTCTTCGCTCCTTCTCTTCTCCGTCCTGCTCCTTCGTTTGTTCGATGGAGGGACTCGAAGGAGACATTCTCTTTGACTTCGGCCCGAATCTCGCCACGGGTCTGGTTGCGGCAGACAGCGTCGATCAAGAGCAGCAGTTGATGGGGATCGCTGAGGATCTATGTCGCGATCTGACAACGGCCTGGCAGTCGGTGGCTGACCTGCGGGCAACGCGGATCGTGCCTCACACCGACGCCTTCGCGATGAACATCGTCCCCATGTATGAGACCTGTGTGCTCGTGGCCATCGAGATGACAGCCTCCGGGGATGGAAGAGGGTTGCCCGGGCTCATGTCGCTGTGTTATCCCGCCCGTGCGATCGCCGCGACGCTGGATCCTCTCGGGGGTCTTGCTTCAGCGCCGGCGGATCATGCATGAGTTGGCGCGACAGAGAGTGACACTAGCGGCCGGCCGCGGCATGTCTGCTGCGCATGTCGGTTCCCGCAGCGATCTGGCGCCAGCCGTTATGCCATCGACCTGGGGCGCGCGCAAGCGGACCATCGCAGCCGCACTGCGTTGCACCGGTGCTGCCGTCCGGTGGTGGTTACCGACGGTGGGCACGGAAGAGTTGGCCGCTCTAGACGTCCAGCACGTAACGCCCCAGCGGCGACAAGCGGGCGTCGGTCTCGGGTCGCAGATGCGCCCGTTGATCGGTCTGTTGCTTGTGCTCACGGGCAATGAAAGCGCCGTGCAGCACCCGCCGTGGGGCTCCGGAGCGATTCTCTGTACAGCTGTGCCAGGCGCTGCCGTTGAACACACCCACTGATCCTGCCGGGGCTGTGAGCCGCACCTCGTCCGGGTGAGGCGCGGTGCGGTCATCCATCAGTTCGGCAAGGGACGCTGCGTTGTGCTGGCTGCCTGGGACCAGCCTCGTGGCACCGTTGTCCGCGGTCATGTCGTCGAGCATCCACATGGAGTTGACCACGTGGAACACGCCCGGGTCGCGAGCCCCACCCCAATCGGCGTGCAAAGCCTGCTGCCCGTAACCCATCAACGGGTCGTGCCCGTTGATGGAGTGCAGCTTGAAGGGCCGTTGCAGGACGTGCCAGACTGCAGCCAGCAACAGGGGCTGCTGGTAGATGCCATCAAACATCTCACCTTTGTTGACCAGATCTGCCAGACGCCGCACCCCCTCGACCTGCGCCACTTCCTTGCCGGCCTCCCCCCCTTCTGTGCAGTAGATGTCGTCGAAACCCTGCCGTAGTTGTGCCAGCCATTCGGCGCCGATGATCCCGGGCAGAATGGTGAATCCTTGTTCGTCGAGTTGCAGACGCTGCGCTGCCGTCAGGTCAGCCGCAAGCAGGCCAAGTTCAGTCAGTCGTGGATCCATATCGTCTCGTGGCGATTCGGGGGATGGGGCTGGAATGGAGGGCTTATTGGTTGAGCTCGTCAAGTGTCAGCGAGAAACTCGGTACGAAGTGGTCCATGAACCAATCCACCTCGGGTTGGTCGAGGCTCTGGATCTCACGCTCGATTGCCGCACGAGCGTGCACGAACTCGGTGTTGCCGCTTTTGAGCTCTTCCAGGCATTTCAGATACGAGCACAGCTTGTCCGCCGCCTTGACCAGTTGCAGGTGCTCGGGCCGGTCCTCACCGGATAGCAGCGGACGATAGGAGCCGCGCAGGCACTCGGGCAACATGGTGGACAGACGCTCTCGTGCCGCCGCCTCAATGCGACCGTAGGCCGAACTCAGTTCCGGGTCGTGGTGTTTGATCGGACTCGGCAGGTCCCCGGTGATGACCTCGCTGGCATCATGGAACACAGCCAGTGCCATGACACGCTCGGGATCGACGTCGCGACCGAATTGATCCCGCGCAATGAGAGCCAGTGCGTGGGCGAGCATCGCCGCCTGCAGACTGTGTTCCTGAATATTCTCACTTTGTGTATTACGCATCACCCCCCAGCGCTGAATAAATTTCATGCGCGCCATATAGGCGAAAAAATGACTGGAACCATCCACAGAGAGACTCCTTCGGGCTATATTGGCTGCAGGTGAAATTGTCGATCTCAAGTAATGTTTATCCGTTTTTGGCCAACCGTGGCTGACCTCCAGGACTACGTCTGGCTGCGTGAGCAGTGGCGACGTTTTCGCCATATGCTCATGGCTGGCCTCTCTGCAGTACTGATCCTCTGTACAAGTGGCCTGGTGGTGCTGCGCGACGAGGAGGATCCGCAGATCTGGTTCTACACACGCCTGGCTCTGATGATAACGCTTGTCGCCGCAACAGCCGTCGCCCTGTGGTTGTGGATCCGCGCCGGCCGGGAGATCCGCGATCTGAGCCAACTGGCCACCGAAGCCAGACTGGAGGCCGCACGGCAGGCACGTGAAACCAATCAGAAGAAGAGAGGTCGCCGCAACAGTTGACGCCACGGCGCGCGTTGACAGAGTTCTACGGCTCCGGTTATCTTAACGTCTTCATTCTCAAGTACATACAGTATTCTCAGGCACATCCACTGACTTTGACCTCGGAACGATACACAGGAGTCTGGGCGCTGCCGAGATGACCGCCGCACCCGCCCTTGATTCCGTCGCCCGCAGGACCGCCCAGAGCCCTCCCTTCAAGCAGGTTCTGCAGCGGATCGCTGGCGGTGACCGGGATATCCTTGTGCATGGGATGCCCGCTCCGCTGGGTGCCTTTCTGCTCACTGCCATCCAGCGGCAACTCAACCGTCAGATCGTCGTCGTGGCTGCCGACGAGAATCACGCCGAGTCCTGGCGCGACGATCTCGCGGCGATCGCCGGTGTTGGCGTCGTGCACTACTTCCCCGCGTGGGACGTCGGCCTGTACGACGGCCGGTCTCCAGATAGCGACGTCTCAGGCCTGCGCATCGAGGCCGTCGCGCGCCTCGCCTCCGGGACGCCGACCATCATCGTCGCTCCTGCTGCGGCCCTGCTGACGCCGGTGATCCCCCGCGCCGCCCTCGAGCACGCCACACTACATCTGGCCGCTGGCGACGAACGCTCCCTGGACGGGCTCATCTCACATCTGGTGGACGCCGGCTTTGAGCGCGTGCCAACAGTTGACGGTGTCGGTCAGTTCAGTTCTCGTGGCGGCATACTGGACATCTATCCCGTCGGCCATGAGCAGCCCATCCGGCTGGAGTTCTTCGGCGACGAAATCGAATCGATCCGCAGCTTCGACGTCATCACCCAACGTTCAGTGACCAACATCGGCAAGGCCGACGTACTGCCGGCGCGTGAGGTCATCCTGCATCCTCCCTTCTTCGATGACTACGTCCCCAATCTGGCACGTGCCGAACAGGAGACAGGTGTTGATCTGACTTCGGTGAAGGACGAGTTCGAACTCGGTACAACCGCTCTGGATGGTGTTGAGATGTTCATGACCATCCTCTACGGCGCCGATAGCGGTCTGTTCGGCTACCTGCCGGATGACGTCCTGCTCTACGTTGAGGAATCCGAAGACCTCGACACGGAACTCGAAAAAGCCCTGGCTCCGTCACGGCGCGACTGGCAGAAGCACGCGGAACGGTCGACGCACCTGCCGCTGAGCCGACTGGTGCGTGATGGCGACTGGTTGCATGCGCAACTCGAAACGCGCCCGCGCCTGCGACCGGCGCCGCTGGGCCAGGTCGACGCAGCGATCCGCTTTGGCGCTACGGCGCCGCGCATCGTACAGGGGGAACTGGCGGTCCTGCGGCAGGAAATCAACCGTCTCGACGAAGAGAGCTATGATATTCATATCCTCTCCGAGACCCAGGGCCAGTCGAGTCGCCTGCAGGAGATCTTCGCGGACTGGAGCGACGATCTGACCTATGACCTGGGGGCTCTGAGTCAGGGGTTCATCTTCCCTGAGGCCAAGGTCGCCATTCTCAATGACCACGAGATCTTCTCCCGCCAGAAGGGGCGCTACCGCTACCGTCGCTTCAAGTCGGCCAAACCGATTTCCTCCTTCGACGCCATGCAGCGGGGCGACTTCGTCGTCCACGTCAATCACGGCATCGGTCGATATACGGGCCTGCGCCGTCTGACGATCTCCAACCGCGATCACGACTGCCTTGAGGTCACGTACCAGGGCCGGGACAAGCTCTTTGTGCCGGTAGAACAGCTCGACCTGTTGCGGCGCTACTCGAGCTCCGAGGGTGATGTGCCGCTGCTCAGCAAGCTCGGCTCCAGCGCCTGGGAGAAGCTCAAGGAGCGCACCAAGGAAGAGATTTTCAAGATGGCGGGCGAGCTGATCCAGCTGTATGCCGCCCGCAAGTCACTTCCAGGTATGAAGTTCTCTGCCGACACGGCCATGATGCGCGAACTGGAGGCGGCCTTCCCCTTCCAGGAGACGCCGGATCAGCTGCGCACGGTGGAGGAGGTCAAGCAGGATATGGAGTCGCCCCATCCCATGGATCGTCTGGTCTGTGGTGATGTCGGCTACGGCAAGACAGAGGTTGCCGTGCGCGCCGCTTTCAAGGCCGTGTGTGATCACAAGCAAGTCGCGGTACTTGTGCCGACAACCATTCTTGCCCAGCAACACTTTCAGACATTCTCCGAGCGCATGGCCCCGTTCCCAGTGCGCGTCGACGTCATGTCGCGGTTCCGCAACGCCAAGGACCTGAAGGGCGTCGCCCAGGATGTGACGGACGGCAAGGTCGACATTCTCATCGGTACCCACCGCATCCTCAGTCAGGATGTGAAGTTCCGCGATCTTGGCCTGCTGGTGGTGGATGAGGAGCAACGCTTCGGGGTCAAACACAAGGAGCGCCTGAAGCATTTCAAGGCTCTGGTTGACGTCGTCACCCTCACCGCCACGCCCATACCGCGGACCATGCACATGTCTCTGATGGGGGCCCGCGACATGTCCGTCATCAATACGCCACCCGCAGACCGGCTGCCCATCCACACCGAGATTCTGGCTTTCGACGAAGGGCGCATCGCCGAGGCGATTCAGCGCGAGATTGCGCGCGGTGGCCAGGTGTATTTCGTGCACAACCGCGTGCAATCCATCCACAGGCTGGTGGATTTCTTGCAGGAACTGCTGCCGGAAGTGCGTTTTGCTGTCGGCCATGGACAGATGCCGTCGCGGCAGCTCGAGCAGATCATGTTCGACTTCCTGGAACGGAAGTACGACTGCCTCGTCAGTACTATGATCATCGAGTCCGGCATCGACATTCCCTCCGTGAACACAATCCTGGTGAATCGAGCCGACATGCTCGGATTGTCGCAGCTGTACCAGATTCGTGGTCGTGTGGGCCGCTCCAAAGAACGTGCCTATGCCTACCTGATGGTGCCCAAGGGCAAGAAATTGACGCGCAAATCGCGCTTGCGGTTGCGGGCCGTAGAGGAATTCGCTGACCTCGGGTCAGGATTCAACATCGCCATGCGCGACATGGAGATCCGTGGCGCTGGAAACTTGCTGGGTGCCCAGCAGCATGGTTTCATCACGGCCGTGGGATTTGATCTGTACACCCGGCTCCTCGATGAGGCCGTCCGTGAATTGAAGGGTGAAACAGTCGAAAAACAGATCGACCCGGAAATCAAGATCGCCGTGACGGCCTATATCCCCGAGGATTATGTCCCGGACGGCGATCTGAAAATGGAGTTCTATCAGCGCCTGGCCGAGGCGCAGCGCGTCGTCGATCTGCTGGCGATCAAGGAAGAGATGGAGGATCGCTTCGGTCGTGCGCCCTGGCAGGCGAAAGCGCTGTTGCACATCATGGAGATCAAGGTGATGGCAAAACAGCTGGGCCTGGAATCCGTGCAATTGGAAAAATCCCGTTTCAGCCTGCACTTCCCCGAGAGCGTGCAAGTTTCGCCGGCCGATATCCAACGCCTGGTCGAAAAGTCATCGTCGCAGTTGGAATTCAACGTCGGTGCACGACTGTCCATCGAGACCTTCCTCAGAGCCAGCGATGAACAGGAACGACTCCAGAAAGCGAGAGATCTGGTGGAGGAATTGCTGTGATCGCGGCATGGTGCCTCAGGAAAAGAGAGAGGATCTTGGCGAAGAACTGCGGTAGATTCCGGCATCGGCGCGGAGCCTGTCTACGACAGGGGCTGCTCTGTGTCGGCCTCGGTCTTGGTGTATTCGTCCCCGGTTGTGGCACAGAGCGCGACGAGGGGCCAGTGGTTGCGCGTGTTGGCGATGCAAAACTCACCGTGGCTCAGTTGGACAATCAGGTTGCCGACTCAGAAATGGCCGGGGAACAGCGCCGCCTCTACGTCGACAGCTGGGTACGAAGAGAGTTGCTCTACCACGAAGCCCTGGCCCGCGAGATGGACCGCACCCCACGGGTCCGGCAGATGGTAGAGCAGGCCCGCCGCGATCTCGTCATCGCCGCCTTTGTCGATGATCGGTTCAATGACAGCCAGATCGACGTGAGCGAAAGTGACGTGGAGCAGTACTATCACCTGCATACCGATGATTTTCGCCGGGCTGATGCCGAGATCCGCGCGCAGCACATCCTGCTCGGTTCTCGACGGGATGCCACGGCTCTGCGCAGTGAGCTGCAGCGGGGCGCCGTCTTTGAGGAGAAGGTCCGCGAACTGTCCATCGATCGCGAGACCAACACCGTAGGAGGAGACCTGGGTTACTTCACTGCTGACGAACACGCCGAAATCTGGGAAGCCTGTGACGGCACCAGCGCCGGTCAGTTGTGTCGAAACGTGTCTGTTGATGGTGGGTATCACATCGTGCGACTCACCGATCGCAGGGAGGCCGGTTCCGTCCGCGATCTCGCCGAACCGTCGGTGCGCGAGAAAATCCTGGAAGCGCTGGTGCGCGAAAAGCACCGGCAACGCATAGACGAACTGGTCACGAGCCTGCGTGCAAAACACGCGTGGTCCGTCGACGAAACCCGACTGGCCACACAATGATGAAACGCTCCCACCTTGCCATGCTCCTTGCCCTCGTCAGCCTGCTTACGACCCGCGTCGGCGCTGAACCGGAACTGCTCGACCGGATCGCCGCCGTCGTCGATGACGAGGTCGTGCTCTGGTCCGAACTCAACCTGCGCACGCAGCTGGACCTGCAGGCACAGGGGCGCAACCCCATGTTCCTCGCCGAGGAAGAGTTGATCCGGGAACGGCAGCGCGTGGTCGCAGAAATGATCGACGAACTCGTCGTCGTCAAGAAAGCGGAGAAGGACAGTGTCGAAGTCGACTCCGAACTTCTGCAGGAACACCTCGACGCCGAGTTCGGTCGGATCAAGACCAACATTGGTGAGAGTGAGCTGACACTCATGCTCGAGCGTTCGGGGATGACGGAACGCCAGTTGAAGCAACGCTACCGGAAGCAGATCCGGCATCGACTCCTTTACGAGCAGATGGTCAATGATCTGGCGTATCGACAGTTCATCACGCGCCGGGACGTCGAGGCATTCCGCGACAGCTTTGCCACGTCCCTGCCGCCAAAACTGTCGATCAGCCAGATCAACGTAAAGGTGACACCTGAGGCTGCCGTGATCGAACGCGCGCAGGCGCAGATCGCGGCGATTCAACTGGAACTGGATGCGGGGCAGGATTTCGCCAGCGTCGCCCGGCAGTTCTCCGAGGATCCGGGCACAGCAGCGGAGGGCGGAAACCTCGGCTGCTTTGAGCCCGGGACCCTCATGCCTGAATTTGAGCGCGCCGCCTTCAACCTGAAACCAGGTGAAGTCAGCGAACCGGTACTGACGTCCTTTGGCTTTCATCTGATCCTGTTGAATGAGAAGCGCGAGACCGAGATGTGTGCCAGCCACATCCTCGTGCGGGCACGCACGGCCGAATCCGACCATGAGCGGGCCCGCGCGCTGCTCGAGGATCTGCGCCGTAGAGCAGTTGCCGGAGAAGACTTTGCGCAACTGGCACGGGAGCATTCACAGGATCCGGGAACGGCACGTCAGGGTGGACTGTGGCAGGTCATCGAACGTGAGGCGCTTCCGCCGTTTCTGGCGCCCTACGTCGCCGATCTCGGACTTGGCAGCATCAGCCAGCCCTTCTTTCTGGAGGACGGCGGCCACATTCTCAAGGTGAACGACGATTTTGCCACACTCGAGTCACTGGTCCGTGAGGAGCGCGTGGGCACACGCATGGCGGCCATGATCGCCGACTACCGCAGCGCCATTCACGTGGAAGAACGGCTCGACGAGAAGTGGTTGTGGGATCCAGAGTCGGCTGCGCAGACCAGCACCGCGCAACGACCGGCCATGGGTCAGCCCTGAAGTCATGTCGCGGCTCGACGCATTCCTCAAAAACACCGGGCTGTTCAAAGCCCGCACCCAGGCACGGCGTGCCTGTGATGAGGGTCGGATCCTGCTCAACGGTGTGGCTGCGCGGGGTTCACACCCGGTGCATGTCGGTGCACGGTTGTCGGTCGAGACCGAAGATCACCGCATAGAAGCTGAAGTCCTTGAGGTGCCAGAGCGCCCGGTTGCCCGCAACCAACGAGACCGCTACCTGGCACAGCGCGGTCGCGAAGCACTGGCTCGGGCCGTGCTGTCCTTCGATGACGAACCGTGAAATCGTGACCGAGCCCGATGCCGATGCCGATGCCGATGCCGATGCCGTGAAGGCCGAACCCTATGAGGGGCTGGCGCCGATATATGACCACGTCATGCGCCACGTGGACTATGGCCATTGGGC
>CALFPI010000629.1 GCA_937919035.1 uncultured Gemmatimonadaceae bacterium | reverse complement strand
TCCCATAGGGATACCACAGCCGTCATGTCGACTGCCGCGGCCGCCGCGGACGCGTCTGGACAAGCCCCACGGACCAATGGTGATCCTCCTGCCCGTCCACGCTTCGCCCCCGTCGATGACGCGATTCGATTCGCGCAAATATCTAAAGCACAAGCATTTACAGCATCATAGACCAGTCTGGCCACGAACTGCGCTGAGCATTCCTGACGCCCCTCCGACTGCAGAGAGGGTGAATCCATACTGCAGTTTCCTACGTAGCGATTACGGCGTCCACAGGTCTCCAAAAGCAGCAGCGGTGATTATTCTCCGGAAAGCCGGAGGATCGCTGTTGAAACCATTCCCACTGCCGGCGTGTATACGCCTGGCTTGTTAACACTGCGATTGCAGGAATGCGGAACTTCGACCTGTAGCTATCGAGGCAGAGGCTGCCTTCTCCGTTGGGATTGTGATTGAACTGGTGCCAAATCTGATTCCTCGGGGGCGACACGTCAAGAGTGTTCTTACAGCACCCCTGACAACACCTGCAAAGGTTGGGGCATGGGCGATCTTGAAAGGGTGGAAGGACATGCTTGGGTCTCTACCATATGCGCTGACGTCTCACGATCGCAGCCCGCTGGCACCCGTCTCGCCTCGGTTGCGATGCAACCCACCATCGACGACGGCCGCCATCGCCGTCACGTCCAGTCCGCGCCCCAGAAACACTTGCATCTTTGCCGCCGCAGCCGCGGCATCGCGTAGCACATCCGCATGCCACACCTCCAGCAGTTTCAGGCCCTGCCGCTGCTGCACCCAGGCCAGCACATCCGTCAGATGCGAGGTGAAGATACGCCCCATCTGCTCGTCCTCTGCCAGCGCCGCATCCGGCGCGGCGATACGCCCGCCAGCGCGCTCCAGCATCTTCCGCTGGGAGGCGAGGATCTCCGCCATGTCCCGTCGCAGGACGATCACATCGGCCCGCGTCCCCGCCGGCAGCTCATAGAGCAACTGCGAGATCAGCTTGATGCCCTTGCCCGGGGCCTGGTCGAGCCAGGACGCGTCGGTCCCGGTGGTTTTCACCGCCTCCAGCTCGAAGTAGCCCCTGGGATTGTCATCATCGGCCCGCCGCTGGCCATCGCTGAGTATCTCCACACCCCCCGCGGCCAGCATCTGCATGATCATGGATGTGCCGGAGCGGGGCAGCCCGGAAACAAGGATCGCCGGTTCGTTCACTGGATCAGGCCTCGACCATCGCTTGAGAAAGTCCACCTTATTGGTTATTACTCATAACATGCGAAACCTGCGAATCTGCCATGTAGTACCCCTGCTTTCGACCGTCCTGCTGGGTCTGTCCGCCCCCACCCGGGCGCAGATCGACACCACTGCCGTGCCGGATCCAGCGCCCCTGTCGCTGGCGGACTGCCTCGAGATCGCCCATACGAATAACCTCGGGCATCGGATCGATCGCGCCAACCTCGAGTCCAGCCGCGAGCAACTGCGCCAGGCGCGGGCGCCCTTCGAGTTCAATGCCAATGCCGGCTTCACGCTGCCCAGTTACAGTGAGCGCCGCGACATTGTCTCCAATGAAGCCTTGCTGGCCCGCGTCCGCACAGAGGACACCAATTTCGACTACCAGGGGCAGATCAGCCTGTCCCAGCGCGTGCAGAACATCGGTGAATTCTCCGTCGTCGGCACCGGTCGCCGGACGGATTTCAGCTCCAACCGGCGTCAGGATTTCCGCGAGTCCAGTGGGGATCTGAGTTTCCAGTACGAGCAGGAGATCTTCACCGAGCCGCGCGAAGAACTGCAACTGCGCCAGGCCGAACTGCGCCTGTCGACGGACGTCGGCTCCCTTCGGCGCCAGCAGCTGCAGCTCGAGACCCGCGTGACGAACTCCTTCTACAACCTGCTGCAGGGCATCCGGCAGCTGCAGATCCAGGAGCAGCGGCTGCAGCAGTCCCAGTCGGCCCTCGATCTGGCGCAGCGCAAATTCGAGATCGGCCTGATCGCCGAGGTCGAAGCCCTGCGCCTCGAGGTCGACAAACTGCGTGCCGAGGCAGAATTCGCCGAAGCGGGCACCAGCATCGAGTCGCGCCGTGATGAACTGCGGCAGATCCTCGGTCTGGACATGTCGGCACCCCTCGAGGTGAGTACCGCAGTGGATTACGAACTGGTCGCCGTCGACGAAAAAACGGCTGTCGCCGTTGGACTGGCACGCCGGACGGACATGGAAAACGTCATCATCAACCGCCGGCTCAGTGAGATCGGCCTGCAGATGACCCAGCAGAGCGTCGGCCCTTCGGCCACCCTCAACGCACGGGTCAACCTGACGGGCCGCGGGCCCGACCTCGGCGATGTCGGCAGCAGTCTGGAGCGCAGCCTGTTGTCGGCCTCCATCCGGGTCGACCTGCCGCTGGTCGATGGGGGTCAGCAACGGGCCATTGTGCGCCGCGCCGAGATCGACCTCGAGCGCAGTGACCTCAACGTCGAACAGGTCCGTCAGCAGGTCATGCTCGAGATCCGTGGCGCCGTACGCTCCGTGCAGGAGGCCGAGCGCCAGATCAGGCTGCGCAATGCCGCCCTCGAAGTGGCGGAGCGCAATTTCGAGGTCGAACAGAGCCGCTTCGAACTGGGTCTGGCCGACAGCCAGGAGCTGCTCGATGCGCAGACGAACCTGACACAGTCGCGCACCGACGCGCTCAATGCGGTGGTGTCGTATCAACGGGCCATGCAGTCGCTGCGCCAGGCGACGATGGCGAGCCCGCACGAACTGATCGCTGCAGGCTGACAGAAGGCCTACAGGGCTCACGAGAAATCCCCGCTGCGGCCAGGCCACAGCGGGGATTTTTTTCTGCGGAGCGCCAGCCCCCAAGGGCCGGCTTCAGTCGTTGTCGTTGGAATCCATGAGGGGGTG
>CALFPI010000628.1 GCA_937919035.1 uncultured Gemmatimonadaceae bacterium | reverse complement strand
CGTTTCACCAACGGTTTGCGAATCTTCAACCGTGCCAAATGGGACCTGCTGCATCAACGAGACGGCGAGGCTGCCGTGCGGGCACGTGAGGGCCGCAAGACATCCGGCTTTGTTGGTGTTGTGAACAAAGCCGAGTGGGTGCTGCCCGTTGGGTTGTCATACATGGAGCCCCGTTTCAAGAGCGCCTTTCGGCACATCACGCCCTACAGTCGGCGCCTGCCCGAAGCGACCGTTCTGGAGGAGACGGCCCTGATCCTGTGGACACAACCGCTGTTTGCCGAAAGAATCGGGGTCAACTACTTCCCGGGGTATGGCCGCGGCATCTTTGACAGTCAACTGCAGTTCGGCTTTGAGGTCTCCCGACTGTGGCTGCTGGATGGACAACTGGACGAGACGACAGAGGATTTCTCCTCGTACTCCGGCGTGGTGCAGATGACGAATCGCTCGGCGTACCAGGGATACACGCTGATCACACGCCTCGGCGTACTTGTCAGCGAGCGACATTTCAAGACACTGCCCGACCAGCGCTCGAGCCAGGCCTTCTTCTCCGTCAATGCGGGGCTGCGATGATCGGAGCCCTTCTGCTGCTGCTCCTGGTGGCCACTTCGTTGCCGGCGCAACCGACGCGCACCTTTGTCCTCGGCGACCGCCTGCATTCATGGCAAGGTGGCGGCGGCGGCGTCGACGCGCTGGTCATCGAACGGACCAATCCGGCTCTGATCGATACGACGAACACACCAGGGGACGCTATCGATTTCAGCCTGCGCAGTGGCTGGATCGCCCCGCTGTTCTTCGACCCGGACGTCAATATTGCCAGCCGTGTACTCGCGGGAGGTTCGGTGACGGCTCCCAATGCGGGGCGCGGCAACGAAGAGCAACTCACCGGTATCGTCAACGGTGATCATCTCGTCGCCTTTCTACGCAAACCAACGTTCTTCGAACCGAACGTCACGATCCGTGGTGTTCGTGTGATCCTCAATTTTACCCCGCCCATCGGCGTCGATCGCGTGCGATTCTACCCGCGCAACACGGTGGTGGAGACGCCCTCGGCCCCCTTTCAGTCCGACTTCCTTCGAGGATATGAGCTGCTTTTGAATATCACCAACAGCAGTGCCGGCTCCCCGGATGTGCTCGTAGCACGCAGCACCGAAAATGAGGAGCCCATCGTCGATATAGATGTACCCAACCAGTATGCGCGTTTCGTCAGTATCAAAACCCTGGCAGATACGCCCTTCGAGATCGACGAGATCGAGGTCTACGGCACAGGTTTTCTGCAGACGGCGCGGTATCTGTCCGACGTCATCGATCTGCAGTCAGCGGCCACCATCGGACCGGTACGCTGGAGCACCGATGTCATCGGCAATCCACTGGCGTCGAGTCTGTCCGTACGCATGCGTACCGGCAGCGATCCGGCGACGATTCGTTATACGCGACGGGCCGTGGACGACACGGGGCTGATCGTCCCGGGGGAGGAGGAGGAGGTTACAGCGGCAGAGTTTGCCCAGTTGCTGCCGGCGATGCGCGGCGGCATCAGTGAAAATCTTCAGGCCTGGAGCCCATGGACGCCGCTGCGCAATGGCGAGCTGATCCAGGCACCGAACCCGCGGCGTTTTGTCCAGTTCCGCCTCGATTTCGATGCCAGTCTCTTCGATGCCCGCAGTGTGAATGAAATCAGTTTTGACTACCTGCAGCCACCCATCGCCGACCGCCTGGTGGCTGAGGTTTTTCCGCGACTGGCGCAGGCGGAAGAGGCGGCAACCTTTCGCTACGCACTGCGTGTGGAGTCGGCGGGCGACGTTCGTGGATTCGATCGGCTGGAGGTTGATACCAGCGTCGAGGTCACCGGTGTGCGCGAAGTGACGCTGAATGGTGAACCGATGGATTTTGAGGTCGATTTCATCGAGCCGCTGAGGTTCGGTCTGCGCTTTCCCACCATTACCGGCGATGGCAGTATTCTCGAGTTCACCTTCGATCTGCCCATCTTTCGCTTCGGCACGACCTTTTCCGGACGGGCCTACCACGGCGACTCACCGGAAGTTCCACAGGCACTGCAGCCGGGGAACGTCAGCGAATTTGGTCCGGCTGACTTTGCCGAACTGTCGAACCTGTCCGTCGCCGTACCGAAGAGTCAGATCGGCACGCTCGTCGGCGAGATTCTCTTCGACAGTCGAGTTTTCACGCCCAATGCTGATGGCATCCATGATCAGTGGACGGTGTTTTTCAACCTGCTGCAACTGACACGAACAACACCGGTAACCCTGACCGTCCATGATCTGGCAGGACGCCGCATCGCCACGGTTGTTGATGAAGAACGAGGCATCGGACCGGTGGAAGCCACCTGGGATGGGCGCACCGATGCTGGCGGCTTCGTGCTGCCAGGAAATTACATCTGGGCTCTCGAAGTGCGGGCGGACGCCTTCACCGAACGCCATCATGGGGTTCTGGGGGTGGTCTACTAATGGCCCGGCTCGCTTGCCTCTCGATTCTCTGCAGCCTGTTGCTGGTGCCGTTGTCTGCGCCCGCGGGGGCGCAGGAAAACGGCGCCCGTCTCGGCGATATCAAACGGGGGGGACGTGTCAGTTTCGAGCCAACGGGCCCCGGCGTGTTGTTTGACGCTCTCGACCCGGTGGTGCGCAAGTGGTACGTCCCGCAGGAATTGTATGCCGAGTACGGCTGGGACCAGCGTGAGTACTCGAACTATGCGCGTGACAACTACCAGCGCTACGTGTCGACAGCACGGGAGGGGAATTACTTCTATGACGTCTACGGCAATTTCCTGACGCGTGGCTGGCTGATCCTGGACTGGCGTCAGCAGAACCCGCAGCCCTTCGGCAGCACCCTGTTCAAGGATGGACGTTTCGGCGGCTGGTTCAGCAGTCTCGTCATCGCCTCTGATCACAAGGGACAGTACCACTACGCCATCACCTTTGGCAACGAGATCCGCACGACGCTGACACCCATGACCTTCAGCAAACCGAATTTCAATGGCGTGCAACTCGATTTTTCGTCGGACAAACACCAGGCGACGGTCATCATGTCGCGCATCAGTGAGCCCAACTTCCTCTCGGGTGGCCAGTCCGAGTTTCAGGAAGCGCGCACCAACAACACGAACCTGATGGGAGGTCGTGTCGTGGCGCAGTTGGGAGATTTCGTCAAGATCGGCGGCACCCTGGTCAATGCGCATCACGCCTACACCCAGGCCGAGGCCTTCTCCGGAAACATCCTGCAGGGCAATCTTGTCGGCGTCCAGCGCACGGGCAACGTGCAGCGTATCGACATCCGAATTGCCGATGACTCCCCGGAGGATGGTGAGGCAGGAGGCTCCCTGTTTGCCACCGACGTTGTTATCACCGATCTCGATGGCAATATCGTCAGGGGCAGCGAGATCGGCTTTCGTCCACTGATCGAGGGGGGCTTCCAACAGCGGGGCTTCCTGGCGGCGGACGGCTTCGAAACGATCAATCTGACGTATGACTTCCTCGATCGCACCTATACCGGCCCCGATCCTTCTGAGATCCGCCGCGTACAGCTTGAGTTGGTGCTGGCCAACGATTATCTCGTCGAGATCGCCTCCGATCGTCAGGTCGACTTCCGCCTGTCACGCGTGTTCCTGCCGGTGGCCCGCGCCAGCGGTAACGTCAAGGACAGTTCCAACCAGCGGGTTCTGTCTTTCGACTATGGTCTGCCGACGGCCAACCAGATCGCCGGGATGACGCTGGAACTGACGGACCTGGCCGGCTTCGACGGCTACATGGAGATGAACCGGAACACACGCAGCCAGCAGTACCCCAATCGCAATCTGGACGAACACTTTACCTCCAGCACGCACTCGGATGCACTGCTGCTGAACCTGTCGAAGGTGTCCGATCCGTTCTTCATCCACCTTGAAGCCTTCGATGTCGCCGCCGACTACGCGACGAGCTTCACCACCATCGACAACAACAACATCGTCGACTACGGACGGTCCAGCGCCGTCTATGAATTTGTCGACGACAATGATGACCAGGATCGCTACCCGGACTGGTCCCGCAAGGGACGCACCACGGAGGACTTTGAGGTCTTTCCCGGGTGGGACGAGAACAACGACTTCGTCTCGGACTTCAATCAGAACGACAGCGCCGTCAGTCCGAACCTGATCCCGGACTACGAGGAGCCCTTTCTTCGCTTTCGAGTCGACCGTCCCGAGTTTCTCTACGGTGTCGATATGAATCACAATGGCTGGATCGATCGCTTCGAGAACGATGAGATCGCCGATTACCCCTACAAGCCGGACCGACGGGGATTCAATCTCTATGCCGGTGCCAACGTCACACCCGAGTTGCGGATCTCGGGGGGGCGCCTGCGTATGGAGCAGATCACAAGGGATCGCCGCAATGACGCCGACTACCTGCTGGTCACCTACGACGGCCGCTGGCCCTCCCTGCATCTGCAGCTTTTTCAGGATCTGAGTCAGGTGCAGGATACCATTGCTGACAACCTGGTGCAGTGGCTGCAGTCGCCCAATTCTGCGGGTGAACTGATACCGGTGACGGATCCCATACCAGCACCCGATACCTGGGTCAATACGACGTGGATGGGTATCGATTACAAGCTGCCCTGGGAGCTGCGCATGCGCTCAACGCTGAAGTGGCAGTTTTACGATCAGCGGCTCGACGCGGACGAGCTGTTTGTTTCCGGCCTGCGCCAGCGAGCCGCCTTCCTTGGACACATTGCGCAGGCGGACATGCCGTTGCAGCTGTGGAACCTCAGACTGACGCCGGGGTTGAAGACGGAGTACCGCAATCAGGAACCGAATCTGCGCAAGGATCCACGGCGGGAGGAGTTCAGCCGCATTCTCATGTTGGTTGGTCGCCTTCCGGTGATGCGGCAGAGCCAGTTGGAAGTAGGCGTCGAGCATCATCTGTTTTCGCAACTGCGCTCGCCAACGCCTCCAGGCGCCGAGGACAGCTTCCGTGAAACAACCACGATCGTGCAGCTCTCCAATACCTCCGCCTACCAGGGCTACGCTCTGACGACGCAACTCGGGTTCGATATTGCCCGACGCCATTTTGAGGTGGAGGGCACGCGAACGCGCACCCGCGGCTTCATCGTTGTCTAC
>CALFPI010000627.1 GCA_937919035.1 uncultured Gemmatimonadaceae bacterium | reverse complement strand
TGCCCACATTGCGGGACACGCCGATGTCATCGCCGACATGCGCCTGCATCTGGCAGACTGGAGCATTCGCACCGAAGATGCGAGTGCCGTGCCGATGCCCTGAGGCAGGCCTGCGGCGCGCCGATACTGGCACTTCAGGTCACGCCTGCTCGTGCCACTCGTCCTTGTCGGCCTCTTCGATGCTGAGGTGCTGGCGGATCAGGCGGCCGTACTTCTCTGTCGGGATCTGGCCCACGGGATTGTGCCGGTAGCTGTCTGTACCGCGCACCAGGTAGGCCTTGAAATGGGGGTTCACGGACAGGTCGCATTTCACGTTGGTACCTGAGTAGCGCAACGTCAGACCGATTCGGGGCTGGTCCGACGGATTGCCCGGTGATCCATGGATGATGCGATCATCGTGCAGTGAGATCTGTCCAGCCTGCAGCAGGATGGGCACACTTTCATCGGTGCGCACCGAGCCTTGTTCCAGTTCCAGACTCAGCACCGAGTCTGTCGATGTCGAACGCTGGTGCCGGATCAGCCCTGTGGCATGCGTACCGGGAATGACCTCCATGGCACCGTTGCCCTGATTCGAATCCGTACAGGCGATCCATACGGTCACCGAGTTGTGTGGTGTCAGGGGCCAGTAGAAGGCATCCTGATGCCAGCCAACCGTCGCCATACTGCGCTCTTGTTTGGCGAAGAAGTTCGACGCCCACAGATAGAAATCCGGCCCCAGGATGTCTTCGACGTAGTCGAGGATCTGTTCGTTGCGACAGATGTCGAAGAGCCAGCGGCTGGTTTCGTGCCATTCGCGGATCTCCTTGCTGTCCTCGCCTGCGTTCAGCAGCGCACACAGTTGTCGGAAGCCCTCGTTGAGATCGGTGACCTGGGTCGCAGCAAACACGGGGGGCAGGTCGGCGAGCCAGCCCTGTTGCTGGTATTGGGCCCTTTGGTTGTCGGTGAGTCGAAGTGGCATGTGTTGTCCCATTGTCAGTGTGTTGTGGACCGGCAGGTAAGATAAGGCCCTTTCTTGACATTTCTCGAAAGACCCGGCTATACTTTCCGCATGACGTCTACCCCCACAACCACTCCACCCGTCACGGGAATTCGTGACGGACAGGATCCTGCAGCGCAGGCGATGGTGGTGTTTCCGGGGTAAGACCCGATCTCGAACGAACATGGACGAGAATACCCGCTGTCGACCGACATATCGACAGCGGGTTTTTTTCATATGCGTCAAACAGGAGCAAGGGATTGAAAATCCAGATACGGGATGGCGAAGTCATCGAGCGCGACAGTGGGGGCAACCTGCGCGACATCCTCATCGAACATGACAAGACACTGTTGCGCGAGTTCATCGCTGCACGGGGCAGCGACAGCAGCCGCATCGACTTCCATACCGAACTTGCTGCCGACGCCGAAGTGGAGTTGATGTCCTGGGATGACCCGGAAGCGGCGTGGATCTACCGGCACAGCATGTCCCACGTCCTGGCCCAGGCGGTGCGCAAGCTCTTTCCTGACGCCCAACTGGCGATCGGGCCGGCGATCGACGACGGTTTCTACTACGATTTCGACGTGGCACAGCCCTTCACGCCGGATGACCTGGTCGCCATCGAGAAACAAATGAAGTGGGTGGTGAAGCAGAACCACCGCTTCGAGCGTGAGGAACTCAACCGCGACGAGGCACGCCAGCGCCTGCAGGGCGATACCTACAAGCTCGAGATCCTCGACGCTCTGGAGGACGACGAGACACTCACGTTCTACCGGGACGGCGACTTTGTTGATCTGTGCCGTGGCCCCCACATGCTCAGTACGGGGCAGATCAAACATTACAAGCTGCTCAGTGTAGCCGGTGCCTACTGGCGCGGTGATGAGAGCCGCAAGATGCTGCAGCGCATCTATGGTACAGCCTTCGCCACGCGTGAAGCGCTGGATCATCACCTGGAGATGATCGAAGAAGCGAAGAAGCGGGACCATCGCCGTCTGGGGCAGGAACTGGAGCTGTTCTTCTTTGATGATGAGGTCGGCCCGGGATTGCCCATGTGGCAGCCGAAGGGGACTGTGCTCATCGAGGAACTGGAGAAGCTCGCCAAGGAGACGGAGACCGAAGCGGGTTACGATCGTGTGCGTACACCGCACATCTCCAAGGAGACGATGTATCTCACCAGCGGCCACCTGCCATACTACAAGGAGTCGATGTATCCGCCGATGGAGCTGGAGGG
>CALFPI010000626.1 GCA_937919035.1 uncultured Gemmatimonadaceae bacterium | reverse complement strand
GGGCATGGCCAGCGCTTTCACGCGCATCCCTTCCTGGCAGCCCACGACCGCCGATGGTTGTACCACACTGACGTCATCGATGGCTTTGCGCAGATCTGTGCTCTCGACGTTGCTGATCTCGTCGATCTCGACGCCTATTGGGATGCAACCTAGAGAATCGTCCTCCGGAGCTATTCGTTGTCGAGCAGCAGGTGTCGTCGGTCCGGGCGGAAGGACGTACGCAGTTTTTCTCGCCAGGCGGTACGCACGGCGCGTCGATCGTGGTTGCCACTCGTCTGCTTCATCATGCCAAGGGGGCTGAAGTTGACGAACATGATCTTGCGGGCCTGTGTATCAACGTTGGTGCTGCCACAGTGTACGAGGGCGGTGCTGAAGGCCACCGCCTGACCGCGCCGGGCGACGACGGGTGTGAGTTCGCTGAAGGGCAGTCCTGCCGGCAGGTCCTCGAATTTTGTCGGATGTGCCTTCACCGGTTCCTGGTTGTTGTCGCGCAACCAATCAGCGATGACACGATGGCTGCCGGGGCGGACGAAGGTATTGCCGCGGCCCGCAGGCAGATCATCCACCATCACCATCATCATTGCCAGCATCCGTTTCGGTGTGGCCTGCATCTCCTCGTGGCTGAACATGATGTCCACATGTTCACTCTCGCGGTGCCATTCGGTCGTGTCCTGCGGGCGTTTGAAGAGCAGGGCCGAGGAATTCAACACCACCTCTGGTGCACGCAGCATGATTTTTGCCGCCTCTTCCAGATGGGGGTGTTGCAGCACGTGGGTCAGCCCCGACTCGTCAAAGTATTCCGTGATGCCATTCGTCTTTTCGCCGACGGAATACCAATGATCGAAGGCCGAACTGGCGGCCTGCATCTCTTCCGTGGAGAAGACATCGTCGATCAGCGTCAGGCCGTCATCGACGAATTGCCCGACATGTGTCTGCGTGATGTTCATGGGGACCGTCCTATTCTCCCGTGATCAGTGGTTGCTGTCCGGGTGAGAAGGCATCCGGATCTGTTACCTGCACGCCACGTGGCAACGGCACAGGTCCACGCAACAGAGGGTCGTGTGTGTCCTGCATCCAGCCGTCGAGGGACTGGCAAAGCTGTTGTTGCACCTCGGTCACCTCCGGTCGCCCCAGCAGATTGTTCTGCTGATCCGGGTCGAAGTAGTGATCGTAGAGCATCTCCTGCTGACGGGGTTGCTGCTGCCAGCCGTGGTCGAGCAGGTCCCGCTTGGCCGGCGTGTCATCCGTATTGGGCAACACCAGCTGCGGACGGTCCTCGAAGCGACGGATGTAGATGTGCCGCGCCGAACGCACTGCACGCATGGGCTCATAAGCGGCATGATAGGTCTGTTCGAAAAACAGCTGCTCGTGCAGATGTTCGACCTTGCCGTCCACCAATGGCAGCAGCGACGTGCCCTGCAACCAGGGCATCTGCTCCAGTCCTACCAGCGCGCAGATGGTGGGCAGCAGATCCATGAGGGAGACCATGGCGTCAAAGGTGTGACCGCCGGTGAAGTGTTGCGGACCGGCAATGATGAGGAAGGCGGCGTTGCCGTGTTCGCCGACGTTGCCAATGTGCAGGGGCCACTGCAGGCCGTGGTCGGTGAAGGCGAAGACGTAGGTATCTGCGTCGCGGCCCGTCTCAGACAGTGTGTTGAGGATGGCACCGAAGGCGGCGTCCATTTCGCGGGCGCTGCGCTTGAGTCCGGCCGTCATCTGTCGCAGGGCAGGTGTGTCGCTGAACGGGCGCGGCGGTGAACAGTAGTCCGGATTCTCCGCAGCATGCAACTCAGGCTGTGGCTCCGGATACGGTGTGTGGGTCTGCTGGGTGCCGACGTTGAGCAGGAAGGGCTGATCGTGGCGGCCGCGCAGGTAGTCGCACACGGCGGGGGCCACATCGGCGGCCCTGGCGCTACCGTCGC
>CALFPI010000625.1 GCA_937919035.1 uncultured Gemmatimonadaceae bacterium | reverse complement strand
GAATTACAACGGTCAATGCGTCAACTACCCTAACACTGGGGGTCGGTCTTCGGTGAAGCCCTGCACGAAATGCTGTCGTGGCCCGAGGCCCGGGGTCAGCGTGTTGCCATCGCTCTGACCGGTGACGAGCCAGTCGCCGGTGACGGCATCCTGCTGCAGTTCGACGGCCTGGCGGCAGCCGATGTTGGCCAGTTGCTGGCAAGTGTGCGGCTGCTTGATGCGCAGCAGACATCTTTCCAACCTGCTGCGAGCGCCGCAGTCCCCGTGCGCTCGACGCTCCATCCGAGTTTCCCGAATCCCTTCAACCCGTCGACGATCATTCCTTTTGATGTCGCTGGTGTGCTCCCCGTCGGTGTCCGTCTGGAAGTCTTTGATGTTCTCGGTCAGCGGGTGCGCCAGTTGCTCCATGACGACGCCATGCGCCCGGGGCGGTACCGGGCCACCTGGGACGCGCGTGATGATGGTGGGGTGGCCGTAGCTTCCGGCGTCTATTTCGCCCGCCTGACGGCAGGGCCCACGCAGGCGACACACCGGCTGTTGCTGGTGCGCTGAAGAAACCAGGCAGACGCCTCTCCGTTGACCGCGAGGCGAGGCATGACTAGGTTGCCGGGCCGATTTTTACCACCCTCGCAATCACGGTTCGTGCCATGAATAACGGCTTCTTCAAAGGCCATGGTCTGGGCAATGACTATATCGCTCTCGACCCGGATGATCTCGACTTCAAACTGACGCCGAAACGTATCCGCGCCATCTGCGATCGTCACTGGGGCGCCGGCAGTGACGGCATCCTGGCACTGACGCCATCAAAGAAGGCGGACTTCGGTGTGCGCATCTACAATCCAGATGGCTCCGAGGCAGAGAAGTCGGGCAATGGGCTGCGTATCTTCGCCCGCTATCTCTACTCCACCCGGCGAACCCGCAAGCGCCAGTTCACGGTGGAGACCAAGGGCGGACAGGTCTCCATCGAACTGCACATCGATGCGCACGGGGAGGCCAGTTCCGCCACCGTCGAGATGGGCCAGGCTACCTTCCGCCCACAGGCCCTGCCGTGCAGCCTGAAGGTTGCTGAACTGATCCAGCAGCCGATCCAGGCGGCAGGCCAGTCTCTCATCTTCACGGGTGTCAGCGTTGGCAATCCGCATTGTGTCCTGTTTCGCGACAAGGGTCAGGCCTGGACGCGACAGGAGTTGCTGTCGCTGGGGCCGGAACTGGAGAACCACAAGATCTTCCCGCGGCGAACGAATGTGCAGCTCGCTGTGCCGATCGGGCCCAAGTCGCTGTATATCCTGATCTGGGAACGTGGTGCAGGCGAGACGCAGGCATCCGGCTCCTCCTCGTGTGCCGCGGCGGCGGCAGCCGTGCGCCTCGGACTGGTGCAGAGCCCCGTCACCGTCAAGGCGCCGGGAGGCACACTGCATATCGATGTCAGGGGTCCGAAGTACGAGCTGACCATGAAGGGACCCGTCGCCGAGGTCTTCAGTGGCCGGTTGACCCCCGCCTTCGTGCGCGAACTCAAGTAGCCCAGATGGGGTCCGCAGACCCGCACGATCCTGCCGATCTGGAGCGCGCCTGGGGCCGTGCGCTATATCAGTGGTGGGAGTTCTACGACCGGGAATACCTGCATGCCGTTCTGCAAC
>CALFPI010000624.1 GCA_937919035.1 uncultured Gemmatimonadaceae bacterium | reverse complement strand
GCCGATGTCGCTGCTCACGGAGAATCGTGCGGCACCGGCAAGACCTGACTTGCCGCGGTAGGTCTCGATGTTGACCTGCGCCACATGGGGCACCGCACTGGCGAGCAGCAGCAGGGCAACGGTGATGGTTCTATGGTGCATAGGGCGACCCTCTGGATATTTTCGTCAGCGGAACTCAGGTTGTACCTGTCCAATGTCGGACATTCACTCTTGCTTGGCGCGGCGGCTATGCAACTGGCGCCACGCTCTGGAGGCGATCGCAGGCCATTCCCATAGCGACACCCGAGGACCTGCATCAGGTGCTCGGGGAATAGGGTTCGCTATGTGAAGCCGCCCGTGCGATCCTGCACCGAGGCCAGCAGTGGGCGATCGGTCAGAGCTGTGAGATACCGAAAGCGGCCTTCACCTGGCTGCCAGGCCAACAGGGTATGACAGTGACGGCAACCCGTGACCTGCGTGGGTGCATCACAGAGGGCGCAGTCCTTGATCTGCCGAGGGCAACGCAGGCACTCGACATCGGCGACAAGATCCTTGTTGTCCGCGATGAATCCCTGGACCTCCGTCGTCGCCCACAGGGCCCCGAGATGGCGCACATACGGTTGCCCGCAGACCTTGCAGATCGAACCACTGTCGGCCGTCATCGATCTCTGCACGCCGGAGAAATCGTCGTGCACCATGTTGCACGGCCGGCAGACAAAGACCGCGTTCGTTGCTGGCTCCCGCTTCTCACGCAGGCGAAAATGCGACAGAATTTCCACTTTTTCACCTGCTGACAGCGCGTCGAATCGCGTCAGGCGCACATTGCAGCGATCGCAGGGCGCGCCGATCAACTGCACCAGTTGCCGCACGATCAATACCACCATAAGCAGAACCAAAAAGGCTGTGACTAGAGTCTGAGTCGACATATCAGGGCCCCTATCGTCCATGCCGCGTGCTGCAGCACAATTATCGGGCTGGCTTCAGCGCTTGCTCGCCACCACATGAAACAACTGCCAGTGCTTGGGATTGCGCACCTCGGGCGTATCATCCATTTCTTCCTCCTCCATGCTCTCGATCGCAAAACCCGCCAACAGCCGTACCACCTCCTCTTGGGAGTGATGGGTCCGCCCGGGAAGCGAGGCCCAGGAGTCGCGGGTCCCGAAGAACTGCCCGGCGAACCGGCCACCGGGGCGAATGGCCGCAACGATTCGGCTCCAGAGCCCCGGAAAATGCTGCGGCTCACAGAATGGCAGGGCATAACTCGCGTTCACCAGATCGCAGTCAGGCATCTGCGTCTCAGCGAAGTCCGCCACAACCGTCGCCAGCAGCGGCTTCGACGCTTCAGGTACCCGTGGCCACAAGTGCGTGAATGCCTCGGGGTGGCCATCGGTTGCCAGCACGCGCCAGCCCCGCCTGAGCAACTCCAGTGTGTCCCGCCCCTCGCCGGCGGCCAGGTCGACGGCGAAGCCCTGGGCCAATCCCTCCTGGGCAAACGAATCGAGGGCGGCGACCAGGGTCTCGCGTGCCCCCTTCCCGAGGACGGCGCCGAAATACCCGGGCCAGTCCTGCGCTTCGGAGAAATCCTGCGCACCCATGGGTGGCAGGTTCGGCTGATGATCTTCGTTCATGATGCCTTGTGATGACCTTTCCGAGATCTCTCATTGAGGATCTTCCGGGAGACAATCAAAAGAAACTCAGGTAGTCCGTGTAATGAGGCACCCTCCCAATGAACTCTGCGAGACCAGTCACATCAGCGCGGACAGAGGATACGGATAGTTCCAACAGAGAGAAATGCGATGCGTCGGCTATCTGGGCCCGAGACTGGATGCCAGTCTCGAATTGGCTCGTTCGTGAGGCGCTCGATCTCAGAGAAGTCTTTCCAACGCAATCAAGAGCTACTTGGCATCCCCCGTCAACCTCTCCGCAGCCACCCAGATGCCGACCCCCCAGGTACAAAAAAACCGCCAGGCCCGAGGGCCCAGCGGTTCATGTTCAGAAACAGGTTGGCAAGCCAGCGCGAGCGATTCGTCGCTCAACACCGGACCAACTCTGCTTCGACTTCTTACACCATGTCTTTGAGGGCCTTGAGCGGACGAACCTTGACCGCGTTGGAAGCGGGCTTGGCGGCGACGTCCATCATCTCACCCGGACGGAACGGGTTGGGGACGTTCTTCTTTGCCGGACGCTTGGGCTTGCTGACCTTGACGATCTTCATGAGACCGGGGACGGTGAACGAGCCGGGACCGCGGCTGCTGAGGTCCTTCTTCATGAGGCCTGCCATCGCATCGAATACAGCCGATACCTGGCGACGGGTGAGATCGGTGGCGGCGGCGATGTCGTCACAGATCTGCGTCTTGCTACGGGCCTTTACTTCGGCCGTGCTTGTGGCCATGGGTAAGTCCTTTCGGGATGTGGTGGGCCGACGTTGCCCGGTCGGGCACGGGGCTGCAATGATGGAACTGATCAATTCTTACCGCGAAAGGATCGCGATACAGGACTTTTCGCGCAAGGACAAGCTGCAATCTGTTTTTCGCCATTTCACGCCCACCGGGACGAGTTGCCCCGTATTGGGGCCAATCGCAGATTCCACATCAGGCGTTGCGAACGCAGCGAAAGCCAAGATTGAGACTCCCGTGGGCGTCGCGGTACGCCGCCGCCATACAGGTCTGCTGCTTGGTCCAGGCACCGCCGCGCATGACGGGAAGTCTCGTGATGGTCTCGTAGATGAAGGGCTCGCGCATCCCCAGATAGACCATCGGTGCCCCACCGGGGTACGGTTCGAAGAGTGAGGTCGTGATCTCCTTGACGTTGCCCGTCAGGTCCAGGATGCCCTCGGGCGTGGCCCCCCTGGGAAAGGAGCCGACCACGGTCGTGCCGCCGTAATGAAAGTCGTAGTTGGCGTAGGATGGATCAATGGGCTCGTTCCCCCAGGCATAGATCCGCCCCTCCTCGCCGCGGGCGGCGCGCTCCCACTGCGCCTCCGAGGGCAACTGCTTGCCGTTGTGGGCGGCGTAGGCTGCGGCTCCTTCGGGGGTGACGTAGACCACGGGATACGCCTCGCGACCC
>CALFPI010000623.1 GCA_937919035.1 uncultured Gemmatimonadaceae bacterium | reverse complement strand
CCCCACCATTGGCATGCCGGAGCGCCGGGTGGATGAACTCTTCGACCTGCGAACGGATCCGGATCAGGACAACAACATCCTGGCCGCACATCCGCAGGCGGCGGCGCGCCTGCACGCGGCCTTGCGGGAACTCATCGAGTTGGGGGACACGGACGTGGAGATCGCGCGCACCTACGAGGCGCCACCTGGCAGCAGGTAGGCCGACAGCAGGCGGGGCCGCCGACTGTTGCCGACGCCTGACCATGCCCGGCGGCGAGGGGCAACGCGGAGCACGCACCTTTCACGTCAGCGCTGCGAGACTTCCAGCCCCTGATCGTCGACGATCATGTTCACACTCTCACGGAAGTTGGCCGGATCGCGCATGTAGGCCAGATAGTCGGCCAGTGATGCAGCGGCGTTGACGGAATTGTGCGCCAGCACGAGGCTGCCAGGGCGCAGGACGGGCTCGGCGGCCTGCACCATTTTCAGATAGATCGACTTGCCGATGCCGGCGGGGCCGTCGGCGTCGAGGTAGAGCAGATCAATGGTGCCGTCGAAGCGGCGCAACCATTCGATGCCGTCTTCACCGAGGATTTCGGCGCGACCCTCCGGATCGATGGTGCCCACATTGCGGCGGGCTCGATCGGCTTCTTCGGGGCGAATCTCCAGGCCCACGAGGCGATCGGCGGTGTACGTGGCACCCGGTCCGACGGCGGCGCCGGCATTGGAGATGAACGTGTTACCGCAGAAGACGCCGACGGCAACCATGACGCGTGGTTGCGAGATGGCATTGATCGACCAGATCAGTCGCTGCATGCGGTGGGTGATCGCCGTCCAGGGGATCTCGAAGTGTTCCGCCACTGCCGCCCTGTGGGCGAGCAGTCTGTCCCCGTCGTAGTCCGCATGCGTCAGCACGCCGGCTGCTACCAACAACTGCAGGCCGGCATCGACGACCTCGATCTCCCGGTCCAGGGGCTCGATCCTTTTGTGCGGATCGGAAAACTCCATGGTGAATTGCCGCGCGCCCTCTGCTTCGTAGGTCCTGGCCATCATTCCCCCTTTACAGGTCGAAGGCGCCGTCGTCGCCGGCGGACCAGGTCATGTCCGGATCCATCGGCCACATGGGGCGCCGCAGGTACTTGTAGGGCAGGCTCGCATAGTCGACGGTGCTGACGCCGGGGCTGGACAATTCGATCGTGCTGGCCACAACGGGATCGAAGCTGGCGCGATGGGCCTGATTCGACTTCACCACGAGGATCTGCTTCTCCTCGAGAATGATACCGGCACTCTTGAAGAAATCGCGATCCTTGCCCGTGCGGTTGCGGGAGAAAATAACGTCGATCTTGTCACCATAGCGGACGACGACACGAGGACCGATGTTGGCTTCGCGGAAGGCATCCGGATTCACGTCACGGCCCCAGCCACCATGGGTCGGCCCCAGAATCATGTAGTTGCCATCATCGATGCTGCGGATCGTGCCCGTTGCCTGCAGCGGCTGATAAAAGCGGCCGTCGATTTTTCCGCCCACCTGCATCGATAGTGTGGCGCCCACACCGGCCTGCAAACCGGCGTCCACCACCTCGGCATCACGGATCGTCAGGGCGCAATCCTTCGCACCCAGTCGGATCAGTGCTTCCAGCACCGCAGGGCTGTCTGCCGGACAGGCGCTGCCCGGGTCGTCGCCCAGATCCACGAGCATCACCGGCTTCTCGTCACGCACCATCGCCTCCTGCACGCCGTCATCGATGCTGAGGATGGGGCGCACCTTCATCAGCACGTCGCGTTGATCCCACAAGGCCTGACCCAGTTCGGCGCACATCCGCGCCGCCAGTGCTGCATCACCATCGGTCGTGGCGACGATGGACATGCCGGCGTCGGGCGCGTCGGAGTACCCGTAGCCACCGAGGATCGTGATGTTGACCACACCCGGCACCTTTTCCAGTGCGGTGCGCTGTTCGTTGAGCTGGAACAGTAGCAGCTGCTGTTCCTGTTCGGGGATCTGCGACCACGTGCTCTGGCCGATGTTGGGGCCGATGATGGGCACGAAGAGCCGACGGGTGACGGGCTTGAGTTTTCCGTCGAGCATCTGCAACAGGCAGTCAGCTGCTTCCAGGCCCCGCTCGTAGCCATCGATGTGCGGGTTGGTGTTGTTCGGAAAGGGCACGCAGTTCTCATTCTCCCACTTGCTCATCAGTGAGTGGAAGTCGTAGGTGGCCACCATCGGCAGGTCTGCTCCCAGCAGATCACGGGCGGCGCGCACGATCTCACCCTCTGCATCACCATAGGGCGTCTCGCCAACCATGGCGCCGTGGAAGCCAAAGTAGACGCCGTCGAGATCACCCATGGCGGCGAAGGCATCGATGATCTCACGACGGCATTCTTCGTAGACCTGTTTGCCGATGATGCCGCCGTGCTTGAAGTGAATGTTGACACCGGGGACGAGTTCGACGTCGTCCCGTGCAGCACCCTCGAGAAAGCCGCCAATGAAGTTCTTCGGGTGGGCGCCGGTGATCACGTCCTGACCCCGCTGGATGCTGACACAGTCCATCCTGTCGTTGCGTTCCATGGCGAAGGTGTTGGTTTCGTGGACGATCCCTGCAATGCCGATTCTCATGATGATCCTCGTTGTTGTGGGCGTTTCGGATTGATTGAAAGATGGCTGGATCTGCCGCAGGCAGCGTTACCGTGCAGCCCCGGTCGGGGCGCATCGCGTGGGCGTCGGGCGTTCAAGCAACCAGAGTGCCAACACGGCGCCCAGGTCGGCACCGAAGCGGCGCGCTGTTGCCTGATCGACCTCGGCACCGCCCGCCGAGGCATAAGGGAGTCCTACGCCAGTGGCCAGCGGGTCGAGCCAGCGGGATTGCTGATGGGGCATGGCGAAAGAGAAACGGACATCATCAGGGGCTGCGGCATCGAAGGTGTAGACGAAGCTGTTGTCCACCACCACGTGGCGTCCCAACCAAGACCAGGTCTGGCCGCCATCCGTGGAGATCGCCGGTCCACGGGTGCCGATGGCCTGACTTGCGGTGAAGTCGAAGAACACGGTGCGTTCCGCGGCGTCGCGGATGCGGAAGTACCAGTAGAACCAGTCACTGCCGGTATCGCGCAATTCCTGGTGGAGCCTGACGGTGTCGCCGTCGATTGCGTCGACGACGATGCTGCCCCCTGCGAAGTCAGCATCGATACGCATGGCGTACTGCTTCGACTCTGAGAACGAACTCAATCTGTCACCATCTGCCGACGCTGTTGTTGGCGCATACACCACGGTGCCTGGCGGGACCAATGTCGTTGAACCTCAGTTCTGACGCCATAACAGCTGGCACTCACCGCGACGGAGACCGACGTTACGGTCAGCCTGGAAGGCATATCACGGGCGGTGCCTGCCGGTATTGAACCGATGACCTTCGCGGACCTTTCGAGCCGAGTGAAGGCGATGACATGAATCACGCCAACCGATGACGGAGTACGCTGACGGTGAGCCGATGAGTGCGGTCTGGTGTCGGTCGCGGCGTGTCGAGGGGCTCTACCTGCTGACACTGGTCGTTGTTGCACTGGCAGCGTTCCAGGGCAGTGTCGATCTCGGGTGGGCATACGACGATCTGGATTATCTGGATAACGCGCGCAAAGCTGCGCAGACGCCAGCCTACGTTTTCTCTGTCGACAAGCCCTGGGCAGCACGCCCCGTTGTCCATGCTTACTTCGCTCTGCTGTACCCTTTTCTCGGTGACGACGCTCGTGGCTACCACGTCTTCAATGTGGCCCTGCATGTCTTCAACTCTTTCCTGTGCTGCCTCATCCTGCGCCGTTTCGGTGTTGACCAGGTAGCGGCTGCCCTCGCCGGGGGCCTGTTCCTGCTGAATGTGTCCCACTTCCGGGCTATCTATTGGGTATCCGGTGTCTCCTTGCTGCTGGGCACCCTCTTTGGCTTGCTGGCAACGACTGCCGCTCTCCGCACAAAGACCGGAGAAGGTTCGAGGTGGCTTCCGGTGTGCATGTTCCTGATGGCGACGTTGGCACACGAAGGCATGGCGGTCTTTGCCGTGCCGGTAGTGTGGGTTGCCTGGGCGGGGAGGGGCGTCCGAAGATTTGTCCTGGAATCGATGCCGTACGTTGGAGTAGTCGCGGTGATCCTGGTGCTGTCGACAGTGATCTACCCGACGGCCCTCAACCAGGAGTCGGGCTACGGTGTTGGGTGGCACATGCTGCACAACGAAGCAGCATTCATCACCCGGCTTTTCCTGGGTGCTCACTGGGATATCTGGTTGCCCGGTGCCCCACCAGGGCTGGAGGTCGCGGGCGGACTCGTAGTCATCGCGGCACTGTGCGCCACGACCTTGCGCCACCGGGCGCTACTGCCGGCAGTTCTATGGCTGGTGGCGGCACCCTTGCCTTATGTGCTCTGGCCACACGGGACTGCCGTGTCACGATACTATTACGCACCTTCCACAGCGATTGCGGCCATCACCGCAC
>CALFPI010000622.1 GCA_937919035.1 uncultured Gemmatimonadaceae bacterium | reverse complement strand
GCGCTACGTCATCGATACACTGAAGGACCCGAGGGACGACGCGCTGGAGACCCTCATTCTGCTTGTCGGCGCTCTGGCAGGGCTGACCGTGGTCCGCTGGCTCTTTGATATCGCCGATGGCCTGTTACGCGCCGATCTGGCAGGGCGCACGGCCCAGAATATCCGGGCCCAGCTGTACGGGGCGATGCAACTGCTGCCCGTGCGCTTCTTCGACAAGCGCAAGGTGGGCAGCCTGATCTCCCGTTTCATGCAGGATGCGGACCGTCTCGAGATGTTCCTGCTCTTCGGTCTGCCCTTCGTGCTGAGCAATTTTCTCATGCTGGTGGGGGTTCTTGGCATCCTGCTGTACATGAGTTGGGAGCTGACACTTTTCGTGCTGTTTCCCGTGCCTTTCATCGTCATCGGTGGATTGAAGAAATTTGGTACTTTGCGCCGGCTGTGGACGCAGTGGCATACCAAATGGTCACAGTTCAACGTACATCTGAATGAAGCCATTCATGGGATCCGTGTGGTCAAGGCTTTCGCCCAGGAGCCACGCGAGTTGCGGCGCTTCACCCGCGGCAATGACGAGTTGCGGGATATCTCGGTTACGGCCGAACGTTCGTGGTTCATCTTCTCCGCCGTGCTCAATTTCATCATGTCCTTCGGACTGTTCCTGACGTGGTACTTCGGTGGTCGGGCGATTCTCAATGAAGAGCTGACGATGGGCCAGCTCATGGCCTTCATCTCCTACATCTGGATGCTCTACGGGCCGCTGCAGTTTTTCTCCAACGTCAACAATTTTCTAACTCGTGCCTTTGCTGGTGCGGAGCGGATTTTCGAGGTCCTGGATGCCCGACCGGAGCCCTTTCAGTCGGCCCATGCCAAGCCTCTTGCCAACGTGCAGGGGCGTATCATCTTCCGCAACGTCTGGTTTGGCTACGACCCGGGAAAGCCAATCCTCAAGGGCGTAAGCCTTGAAGTAGAACCCGGCGAAATGATCGGCCTTGTGGGCAAGTCCGGCGTCGGCAAAAGCACGCTGATCAATCTCATCTGTCGCTTCTACGACGCCGACAAGGGTGCCATTGAACTGGATGGGGTCAACCTGCGGGATGTGCGCCTGGAGGATCTGCGTGGCCAGATCGGCATGGTGGCGCAGGAGTCCTTTCTGTTCAACGGCACAATCGCCGAGAACATCGCCTACGGGAGGCAGGACGCCAGTTTCGATGACATCATGCGCGCCGCCCAGGCTGCCAATGCGCACGAGTTCATCGTCACCAAGCCGGAAGGGTATGACATGCTGGCCGGCGAACGTGGTGGGCGGCTATCGGGCGGCGAGAAGCAACGGATCGCCATTGCGCGGGCCATTCTGCACGACCCGAAGATCCTGATCCTCGATGAGGCGACATCGGCGGTGGACACACCAACGGAGAAGAAGTTGCAGGAGGCCATCCAGCGCCTGGTGGCAGGGCGCACGACCTTTGCCATCGCCCATCGACTGTCGACGTTGCGCTCAGCCCATCGCCTGGTGGTGATCGACGCTGGCAAGATCGCTGAGATGGGCACCCATGCCGAGCTCATGGAGCGTGAGGGGATCTTCCACAAGCTGGTGACAACACAACAGCAGACAACTGCCGTGATGGCCGTGGGTGGCAATGCCGAGTGAGGACTGACAAGTGGTGAATGACAGCGCCGGAGAGCTGCAGGCGCGACTGGAACAGCTCGAGGCACGGCTGCACCAGGAACTCGAGCACCGCCGGCGCCGTGATGCCTGTGACCAGGCCCTGTCCGGCTTGCGCCAGCTGGTCCGGTCGATGCAGCGTGGTGACGACCTGCCGATGGTCACGGCGGCCGTTGGCAGTTGTCTGGATCAGGCCGAGGTTCCCTACCACGCGTATGGCGTCAATTTTATCCGGAACGGTGACGACGAGCCCAAACTGACGCAAGTACTGCGCACGACCCGCGGGGCCAAGGCGATGCACGTGAAGAACCTGCTCCCAGGCAGCCCTGTAGCGCAGTCCTGGCAGCAAGGTGTCGTCGTCTACCGGCCGGACCTTCTGGCCGATGATCCATATGGCGAACTCGACACATGGGCACGCGATGCGGCCCCGGCACCACGTCGATCCATCGTTGATGTCCCCTTCTCACATGGGACGCTGGCCATCAACAGCCTCAAGGCCAACGCCTTCAACGATTTTGACATCTGGTGTCTGCACCAGATCGCGGAAGTTCTGACCGAGGCAATGCAGCGTTGGGCCGATCTCGGGCAGCTGGAAGAGCGCAACAGAGAGCTTGCACAGGGCCTCGAAGAGGGTGCACGGCGAGAGGCGGAGCTCTCTCGTTCGAGTGAGCTCCTGGCTGATAGGGATCGTCTGCTGAGTGCTTTTCACGAGACCGGCAAGGTGCTGCTTACAACCATCGATGCGGACGAGATTCTCGATACACTGTCCCTTCAGGTCATCAAGGCGGGGGTATTTCGCAGCATCACGGTGGCCCTCGTTGATGAAGGCGCCCAGCGCGTTCGGGTGGTGCGAGGTTACATCCGACATCGTGGTACCGATGGCCTGTGGACACCCCTCCAACAAGAAGAGTTGAGCGACGGCATCAGCTACGAGCTCAAGGAGGACAATATTTTCGGTGCCGTCGGCCTGTCGGGCGTGATGGAGGTCATAGAAGGCTGGGACAGGCGTTATGACGCGCGTCGTCCGCCGCTGACCGCTACCGTTTCCCTGGCCTACTTCATTCCGGTTGTACACAAGGGCAGGGCCATCGCCGTCCTGGCTACCGGCAGTAGTCTCGGTGAACGCGAGGGTATGCTGCGGCGCATTCACATGTTGCGGCCCTTTTTCGACCAGGTCGCTATCGCCCTGTACCATGCCCGCCTCTACGAGGAATTGCAGGAACGCGAACGCGACCTGCGCCGGGCACAGAAAATGGAGGTCATGGGTGAACTGACCGCCGGCATCGCGCACAACTTCAACAATCTGCTGCAGGGGGTAACGGGCAATCTCGAGCTGGCCATGGAGGATGCGGAGGCGGAGGTCCGGGTGCGCCTTGCGGACGCACTCAGTGTCGTCAACACCCAGGCTGAGCTGGTGCGTCAGTTGATGGCCTATTCCCGACATGGCGCTGAAGTCACGCGGAAACTGATCGAGCCCGGCCCGCTTCTCGAGACGGTAGCCAATATCTGTCGCAATACTTTCGACCGCCGGATCGAGTTCATCACCGAACTTGATCCGAATCTGCCCATGATCCTCGGTGATAGTGCACAACTGCAACAGGCCGTACTGAATCTCTGCATGAATGCCCGGGATGCCGTCGTCGAGCAGGGCGGACATCACTCATTCGTGGCGCTGCGTGCCTGTCTGCGGCAGGAGGAGGAGCGGACCGTGTCGATCTCGGTGCAGGACAATGGTGTCGGCATCGACGGCGCAGTGCGCGAACGAATTTTCGATCCATTCTTCACCACGAAAGAGGTCGGCAGTGGCACCGGTCTGGGGTTGTCCATTGTGCATGGCATCATGCGCCGGCATGGGGGCCGGATTACCTGCGACAGCCGGATCGGTGAGGGCACGATGTTTCAGTTGCTTCTGCCCACAGCCGAGGCCGGGACTGCGACATCCGTCAAGGCCAGCGAACCGCCGCCCCCAAAAGGGCATGAGACGATCCTCATCGTCGACGATGAGGAATCGGTACGGACGACAATCGGTCATGCCCTCAGTCGCCTGGGGTACCGAGTGCTGCTGGCTGCCGATGGTGAGCAGGGGTTGGCGGTGCTGGCGCGCGAAGGCGCGGCGGTTGATCTCATGTTGCTCGACCTGTCGATGCCACGCTTGTCGGGATCCGAAGTCCTGGAGCGCATGGATCCTGACAGCGGTCCAGCGGTGATTCTGTTCACTGGCTTCGCCGCGTCTCACGACCTGTCGGGTCGCGTCACGGCGGTGCTCGAGAAGCCGCTGTTGCCGCGAACATTGATCCATTCCGTACGGGCCGTGCTCGACGAACGACAGAGCTGATCACCAGTCTGCCGGCGCCATCAGCAGCGAGCGTGTGCGGCTTTCTCAGCGATCGAACAGCAGGCTCAGGTCCAGCGCCGGCGCTGAGTGGGTCAGGGCCCCAACGGAGATGATATCAACACCGGTTTCGGC
>CALFPI010000621.1 GCA_937919035.1 uncultured Gemmatimonadaceae bacterium | reverse complement strand
AAGCCGACGCGGCCCTCCGTCTTCTGGCCAAGTTCCAGCAGGGTGTCGTGCAGATCGGGCCGCTTGGGCACCATGACACCGGTGACCGCGCGTCCTACGAGGGTCTTGGACTTGGGGTTGATGACCTGCCACTCGCCCTGGAACTGGTGCTTGTAATCAGCGCCCCAGCAGACGCCCCAGGCCTCTTCGATGGCGATTCTGGAGATGCGTGTGAGGATTTCATCGGGGACGCGGGGACGGCCGTTGTCGAAGCGATCCCCTTCCCATTTGGGGGTCAGTTGCAGGATATCATCGCGGTTGTCGAAGCGCACGGTCTTGGCCTTTCTGAAGATGAACGATAGGTGGTGGCGCGCACATGTTGGACACAGGCAGGCTTCATGTCAATCTTGTGAGACAAATTCTGCTGTCACCAGACCCCTAGCGCAGCCGGACCCCGGGATGAAAATCAGCCGCATTGAGATCCACCGCGTGCAGGTGCCGATGAAACCGGACGCCGTCAGCAGCCGCGAGTACGACACCGATGGCAACGCCTCCTTCACCATTTCCCTGGTGAAACACATCCTGAAGGTGCACACCGACGACGGCCTCGTCGGCCTGGGCGAGACCTGGAAAGGCACGCCGGATGCCGCCGTCAGCGCCGCCGCCCGGGCCCTGATCGGTGTCGACCCCATGACGGTGTCGCTGACGCACCTGTGTCAGCGCCTGCCACACGATCCCCACATCATCAATGTCCGCGACAAGGGTGAAGTGGTGGCGGTGCCGGTCCCCTCCATCGACCACAATCCATCCATCCATGCCTTCGAGACGGCCCTCGCCGACCTCCAGGGCAAGGCCTGGGGAATCCCCGTACACCAGGTGCTGGGTGGTGCCGTTCGTGACCGCGTTCTGGTGCATTACTGGTCCGGTCGCCGCACCCCCGAGGATCTGGCCCGCGTCGCCCGCGCCGCCCAGTTGCAGGGGTTTGCCGGACTCAAGATCAAATGCACCCTCGAGGATCCGAATGTGGAGCGTGTGCTGGCCGTGACGGAGGCCTGTGGCCCGCAGTTCATGATCACCCTGGATCCGAACATGCGCTTCCATTCGGTGGCAGACACCCTCGCCCTGGCGCGGCAACTGGAAGGCTGCCCCATCGAGGTCCTGGAGGATCCGATCCCGAAGGATGATCTGTCGCTCTATGCCCGGTTGCGGCAGGAGATGGACATCCCTGTCGGCCTGCATCTGGAACGACCACAGGATGTGCTGCAGGCGATCACGCTGGGCGCCGCCGACATCTTCAACCTGCGCGGCACCATGACGGGTTTCCGCGGTGCCGCCTACCTGGCGGAGATTGCCGGATTGCCCGTCTGGCGTGGGTCCGGCCTCGATCTGGGCATCCTCGACGCGTCGTATACCCACGTGTGCGCTGCCGCCCCTGCCTGTACCCTGGGCAGCGACATCGTCGGCAATTTCCTGCGCGAGGACGACCTCATCGTCGATCCCCTGGTGTATGAGAACGGTCACGTCCGTGTGCCCGAGGGCCCCGGATTGGGGGTCGAACTGGATGAAGATGCTCTGCAGCGTTACGCCGTGAACGAAGGTGAAAATAGCGGCCCCGGCCGCTGGGAAGAGAAATAACCATGAAGATCGCCGTCTGCCTGCCGCCCGAGCCGGGTCTACCCTGGACCCTGATGCGTCAGTGCGGCATCGACTACGCCGTATGTCACGACAGCCTGGTAACCATCCCCAACGCCGCTGAAGCGGATCAGCCCTGGAGCCTGGCCGGCCTGCGGCGCAAGCAGGAGATCTACGCGAAGATCGGCGTCGAACTGGCCGTCTGGGAAGGTCGGCCCGGCATGGAGCAGATCAAGCTGGCCCTGTCCGGGCGGGACGAGGAGATCGATGTCGTCTGCCGCATGCTGCGCAACATGGGTGAACTGGGCATCAAGGTGTGGTGCAGCATGTGGATGCCCATCCTTGGCGTCATGCGCACGGCACGGGACCTGCCGACGCGGGGTGGCGCACAGGTCAGTGCCTTCCATCATGAAGCCCTGCGGGACGAGCCCCTCACCGAGTATGGCGTCGTCACCGAAGAGGATCAGTGGAACAACCTGAAGTACTTCCTCGAGAAGGTCGTCCCCGTCGCCGAGGAAGCGGGCGTGAAGATGGCCATGCATCCCGATGACCCGCCCCTGTCACCGATCCGCGGCATCGCCCGGATCATGAGTTCACTGGAGAACTACCAGCGGCTGCTGGACCTGGTGCCCAGCCCCATGAACGGCATCGGCCTGTGTCAGGGGAACTTCGCTCTCATGACCGACGATCTGCCGGCGGCGATCCGTCACTTCGGCAGCCAGGGCAAGATCCACTTTGTCCACATGCGCGATGTGCGCGGCACCGCCGACCACTTTCAGGAGGCCTTCCACGACGATGGCCAATCCGACCTGGCGGAGTGTTTCCGCGCCTACCGTGACGTCGGCTACGAGGGTGTCTATCGCCCCGATCATTACCCGAAGATGGGTGATGGCAGCTACGCTGATGAACTGGGCATCGCCAGACTGTTTGCCGTGGGTTATCTCAAGGGCATCCAGCGGGTGGTCTACGCCTAGTAGCGGCGCCCGGTTCCGTCAGAAGCGTGGAATCAATCGCCCCCGTCCTGCAGGGCCTGAATCATGGCGATGATGTAGCCAAACTGAAAGGCCCAGCCCTGGCGGACACGGACGGACAGGCCGGGCGGATGGGGATCGTCGGGATGATGCGGGGCGTGATCGGGCATGAGCATGTACGGATACCCGGTTTGATGAAAGATCTTTGCCAGGGCGAACATGTTGACGTCCCCCTCGTCGGGCCAGACCTCGACGAAGTCGTTCAGTCCGCCGCGGATGTTGCGGAAGTGGACGTTGAAGATCTTCTTGCGCGATGAGAAGTACTCGACGATGGGCGGCAGCTCCTGCCCGGGCTTCTCCAGACCTTCAGCGGCGACACCGCAGCAGAAGTTGAAGCCGTGGCAGGGGCTGTCGACCAACTCGCTGAATCTCTTCAGCCCCTCGAAGACCGGAAAGTTCCAACGATCCTCCCCGCGCAGGACGTCTGCGGGTGGATCCGGCAGATGACTGGCCATCTGCACGTTGTACTCTTCGGCAACGGGGATGACACGCTCAAGGAAGTAGCTCGCCCGGGCGAAGATCTCGTCCCGGTCGACACGCCCCCCCTTGTGGGGCTCGTCATTGTTGTACTTCGAGAACTCGAACGAACTGTAGCCCGAACCGCCGCGGCCATACCGGGTCGCCGTTCGCTGATAGCCAACGACCGAAAAATTGTAGTTCAGGCCGCGCAGACCGGCTTCACCGGCATGCTCGATCCACGTGCAGATCGTGTCGATGTCGCGGTCGCGTTGGGGATCGAGAGCCAGGGTGATGCTCTCGGCGATGGGGATGTGGATCATCTCCAGATCGACGCCGGCTGCGGCGGCGATCTCGCGCTGCCGCACCAGGAGCTCAAGATCCCCCGCGTCGAGATTGGTATCCATGTGCCCAACGCCATGACGCGTCAGGAACTCCAGTTCGACCTTTGATGTACCGATCCCCTGCACGCCGACATACATGACACGCCCTCCTGAAAATGATGCGGTTCAGACCTCGTAGGGCACTTCGACGACGGTGGCTTCGATGGCAGCACGCAGTTGCGCCAGCTTTGCCTCCACCTGCGCCACGATCTCCCCCACCGGTACCTCCGCCCCTTTGCCTGCCTCCGAACGGACCTTCAGCTCCATGATGCCATTCTGCAGGCCACGGTCGCCGATGGTGATACGCACCGGGCAACCGATGAGATCGGCGTCGTTGAACTTGACCCCCGGGTTCTCCTTGCGATCGTCGTAGAGCACTTCCACGCCACGGGCCGTCAGTTCTGCGTACAACCCCTCCGCCGCCGTCCGGGCGTCGCCGTCGGCCTTGGCCAGTGACACCAGATGTACGTGGTACGGGGCTACCGTGATCGGCCACACCAGGCCGCCGTCGTCATGGGAATGCTCCACAACGCAGGCCAGCAGGCGCCCGACGCCGATGCCGTAGGAACCCATGATGATGGACTGCGCCCTACCCGTCTCGTCGAGAAACCGGGCGCCGAGGGCATCGGTGAAGCGGCTGCCCAGTTGAAAGATGTTGCCCACCTCCACGCCGCGCGTCAGTTCCACACCGGTCCCACAGCGGCTGCAGGCATCCCCCGCCCGGGCGGAGGCAATGTCGGCGACCGTCGTCGCCTGCCAGTCGCGCCCGTAGTTGACGTTGCGCTGGTGGAAGCCCTCTTCGTTGGCACCGGCCACCAGGTTCGGCGCTGCCACAATGGACTCATCCGCAATGACGAGCACATCTTTCAAGCCCATCGGTGCGGCGTAGCCCGGCACGGCGCCGAGAGCCTTGATTTCGTCATCCTGCGCCGGCCGCAGGCCGAGGGCGCCGGCGGCGTTGGCCACCTTGGTCTCGTTGACGTCGAGATCACCGCGGATGACGGCGAAGATCATGCGCTCCTCGTCACCGACACCCTCCTCTTTCTTGTAGCGCCCCATGAAGAACACAGCCTTGGCTGTCTGCCTGGGCTCGACATCGAGCAGCTTGGCCAGATCATCGATGGTCTTTGTCGCCGGCGTGGCAACCTTTTCCATGGGCAGCGCCGCACCGGCAACGGCGTCGCTGCGACGGAACTGGGCCACCTGTGCATTGGCGGAGTAACCACATTCGGCGCAACGCACGATCGTATCCTCACCCACACCGGTGAGGTACATGTACTCGTGGGACACCTTGCCGCCCATGATCCCGGAATCGGCGGCAACGGCCACCGTCGGAATCCCGCAGCGGTTGAAGATGTTGAAGTAGGCCTGGTAGTGAGCCCTGTACTGCACCTCGAGGCCTTCCTGGGTGGCGTCCAGTGAGTACGAATCCTTCATGGTGAACTCGCGCACGCGGATCAACCCGGAACGTGGCCGTGGGTCATCACGCCATTTGGTCTGCAACTGGTAAATCAGCTGCGGCAATTGCCGATAGGACTTGATCTCCTTGCGCGCGAGGTCGGCGACAACCTCCTCATGGGTCATGGCCAGCACCATGTCGCGGTCACCACGATCCTTGAAGCGGCTCATCTCAGCATCGATGTCGTAGTAGCGCCCTGTCTCGCGCCACAGATCCGCCGGATGAATGACGGGCATGGTGATTTCCTGCCCGCCGATGGCATCCATTTCGGCGCGGATGATGTTTTCCACTTTGCGCAGGGAGCGAAGCGCCAGTGGCAGATAGCTGAAAATGCCGCTGGCCAGCTGGCGCATGAAACCGGCGCGCAACAGCAGCACATGGCTGATCGCCTCGGCGTCGTTTGGTGCTTCGCGCAGGGTTTGACTGAACAGCCGGCTTACTCGCATCGCGTGCTTGTCTCTTTCTTCATCGTCGGTTCGATTCGTATTTCATCATGGTGCCCATGGCGCGGTACATCATCCACGCCGAAAACCAGACCCAGATGGCGGCAATCGGATAGGCCAGCCATGGCAGGCCCCAGTATTCGGCCAGGATGCCGGCATCGGTATACTCGGCAAACTGCCACAGGTCGGTACGAAAATCGTGCAGGCTGTACATACACAACATCACCCCGAGCCACACGGCACAGGCGGCGCCGGCGCCGGCCGAATACATCGCCAGGCAGACGAGGGCCAACCCGCCGAGAATGCCCAGGTAAAAACCGACGCCGCCCACCGGCGTGTAGGCCATGGTCATGCCCATCGTCACAGCACCCACGAGCAGCACGAGGAATCGCTGCAGTTGGGGCACGATCCCGGAGCCGATCAGCGACGCGCCAATGAGCGCCGACCCCACATACCCGGCTGAGATGATCACCGGGGGCCAGCCCCCCAGCGTCAGTGTGTGCCCCGACTCTTCCCACGCCGTATGCATCTCGATGACCTGGCCGCCGGTCAACAGCGACGCCGTGGCGTGGCAGACCTCATGCACCATGACGACGAACACGCGGAAGGGCTTGATCAGCATCGTATTCCACAACAACCAGGCACCCACTGCACTGAGAAAGTGGTAGCGAAAGCGCCACAGAATCGCCGCCTGTCGGCGGAGCCGCTTGCCCAGAGGCTGCCGCCGTTTGCCCACCCGTCGTCGCCTGCCTACTCGGCAGCGCGCGTGGCGATCTTGTCAGCGATCATCGCAACCGCCGCATCAGCCCCCATGGGATCCATGTTGTCACCGGAGCGCAGCCGGATCGCCACCTGCGAATCCTCCACTTCACGGTCGCCGAGGACCATCATGAAGGGAATCTTCTGCTTCTGCGCCGAGCGTATGCGATAGTTCAGCGTCTGATCCTGCGTCAACTCGGCGCGGATGCCCGCCGCCTTCAGGGCGCCGAGAACCTTGGCCCCGTACTCCTGGTGCCGCTCGGCAATCGGCAGAACCATAACCTGCACCGGCGCCAGCCACGGTGGGAAAGCGCCAGCATAGTGCTCGATGAGGAAACCGATCATGCGCTCATGCGTGCCCAGGGGGGCCCGGTGAATACACAACGGTGTTTCGTCGCTGCCCTCGGACGTCTTGTAGTGCAGGCCGAATTTCTCCGGCACGGCAAAGTCGACCTGGTTGGTGGCGATGGTGAACTCGCGGCCGATGGCGGACCAGATTTCGACGTCGATCTTGGGCCCGTAGAACGCCGCCTCACCAGCGACTTCCTCGAAGGGAATGCCGCCTCTTTCGAGGGTGCGGCGGACCATGTCTTCCGTCTTCTTCCACAGCTCCGGTTGATCGACGTACTTCTTGCCGAGGCCTTCGGCGGAGTGGGTGGAGAATCGCATCATGTACTTGTCGACACCGAAGAGCTCGAAATACTTCAGATACATGCGGCAGACGGCGAGAAATTCCTCCTCGAACTGATCGAGGCGACAGTAAATATGCGCGTCGTTCATCTGCATCGAGCGCACCCGCATCAGGCCGAACAACTCCCCGGACTGTTCATACCGGTAGCAGGTGCCGTACTCCGCCAGTCGGATCG
>CALFPI010000620.1 GCA_937919035.1 uncultured Gemmatimonadaceae bacterium | reverse complement strand
AAAGGGCGCTTCACGTCGGTGAACGCGTAGTGCACCGAGTCACCACCGGCCAGGCCAACGGGTAGTACGATCTCCACGGTGTCGGCCGCGCCGGACGCCTCGCGCAGCACACGCATCGTCGTCGGCATGTCGCCGTTGAGGTGAACCCAGATCGCCGCATCGTCGCCGCGGATCACCTCCAGTGCGATCGGCGTCACATGCAAAGTCGTGCGCTGTGGCCGACGAAAGACCTGCGATGGCTGTAACAGGCGGTTGAGGGCGTCGCTGGCACTGTCACCGCCGGCAAGGCCCGCAAGCAGGACCACGACGGCGACACCCGCCAGGCGCACAGCGCTCCGGCGTACGGCCGCTGCCGGTATCAGTTGTCCCGGGTCGTGGTGCTCCAGCAGGGCAACCGCTTCGGTTGTGGCTGCGTCGAGCAGTGCAGCCGAATGCGACCGCTGGACGCCGTCTGTTGCACCGAGTTCCAGGGACGTGATCAGCCGCTGCGACAATTCAGGAGCGCGCCGTTCGACATCCAGGGCGATGCGGTGTAGCGGCAGGCCCCGGCGCCACAGTTGCCACAATCGTGCTGCAGGTGACGCGGCTGCCAACAGGATCGCCACGAGCAGGAGCGTGCGTCCCATGGGTGGCAGATATAGCAGAGCCTCGAGGAGCACGGCGACGGCGCCACAAGTGACGACCATTGCTGCAGCCATTGCTGCAGCCTGGAACAGTTGGAAAATCAGCTGGCGTCGACGCAACCGCAGCAGCAGTTGCAGCAGCCGCATGTGCGGAGAGGTGTTGGGCGTAACAGGCACAGGTTACCGGATCAGCGAGTGGACGATGATGTTGGTCCCCATACGTAATGCGGCCTGCCGGGTGGCCTCCGGCACACCATGCACGGAGGCGTCCTCCCAGCCATCACCCAGATCCGATTCGTAGGTGTACACGACGATGAGCCGCTGCTGCTGGAACAGTCCGAGGGCCTGCGGGGGTTTGCCATTGTGTTCGTGGACTTTGGGCAGACCATCGGCCAGATCGAAATGGATGTGGAACAATTCATGTTCCGCAGGCAATTCCACGAAGTCTCGCGTCGGGAAGACCTTCTTCATTTCCCGGCGGAAGGATTCATCCATGCCATAGTTGTCATCGGCATGCAGGAAGCCTCCTGCTTCCAGGTAGGCGCGCAGCCTCGCCGCCTCGCGGGAAGAGAAACTGATGTTGCCGTGCCCGGTCAGATAGAGATAGGGGTAGTTGTAGAGCTCTTCGTCATCGAGTCGCACGCGCGCCTCCGTGTCGGCCACACGAATGCGTGTGTTGGCACCGACGAAAGCCAGCAGGTTCGGCAGGGAGGAAGGATCGCTGTACCAGTCGCCGCCGCCATCATAGTGCACACGGGCGATGGTGAACTGCGTCGTCGGTTGTGCCGCCGCGGCGCCTGCTGCGAGCAGCAGCACTGCGATGAGGGCCGACCCAGGGCTCATCGCGCACCATTAACGACGGCGAAGCGCCCGCGTGTACGTGCGCCTGATTCGCCTTCGGCGAGGTAGTAGTAGATGCCGGACGCGACCAGAAAGCCGCTGTCGTTCTGGCCATTCCAGGTCACCGAGGCACGACCTGGATCGACCTGCAAAGAGGCGACGGCCTCGCCGGCGACCGTGTAGATGCGCAGGGCGGCACCGAAGGGGAGTCCAGTGAAGGTCAACTCATCACGCCCGGCGGTGACGAAGGGATTCGGGTAGACGGAGAACGCCTCAGGTCCCGCCGTCTCATCGGACGCACCCACTCTCAGGCGATTGAGACCGTCAAAGGTGCCGATCCACATTTCCCCCATACGGCTGTCGAAGGTGAGGCCCTTGACGCGATTGTCGATGAGGCCGCTGTTGCTCCGGGTCATGGTGAAATCGAGTTCGCCGTCGGCGCCGATACGCGACAGCCCCGCCTCCGTGCCAACCCAGATGTTGCCGCTGTCATCCCCTTCGATCGCGTTGATCTCGGATGACAACAATCCATCGAACGTCGTGTACGTGCGCCAGGCAGAACGTCGCAATACGCCCGCCGCCCGATCATAATCGGGCGTCAGCACGTTGAGGCCGCTGTCCGTGGCGAGCCACACCTTGCCCGTGTCATCGACATACACGCCGGACACGCGTTTGCTCGTCAAGCGTGGTTCGACGCCCTGGTCGACGACGACAAAACGATCGTCGCCCCTGGTGAAGGGCGTGCCGCCATCGTCCAGCAGAATGAAGCCGTGTGTGCGACTGGCGATCCACTTCAGACCATCGGGGCCGATCGCCATGCGGTAGAAGTCGATGGTCGGATCCAGACCGAGTGCCACCTGATCGATCAGCAGTTGTTGCGTTGGCGGGAAATTGTCAAGTACGGCAACGCCCGCCAGGTTGTTCAGCAGCCACATGTTGCCATCCCGGTCCCGCTGGATATCACTGATGACGACAAAGGCGGGTCCGCCCGGTACACCGCGCAGAACCGAGCGGTCGCGATTGATATTCACCCAGGTGTTGGTGACGTCGTACATGGAGACGCCGCCACCCCAGGTGCCGATCCAGAGACGGCCGGAACGATCCGTCTCGAGGGCGACAAGTTCGTCATTGGGCATGCCCGTGCTGCGATCGAAAACCGTCCAGGTATCGTTGACGAGGCGATAGGCTCCGGCCGACAGCGTTCGTTGCTGATCATCAGGAACGCTGGCAGCCCACAGTTCACCGTCGCCGACGAGGGCAATCTCGTAAAAGCGGCTCGATCCGGGCTCGCCGGACGGTGGCAGGGACGGGGCATTCGTGCCGACGACACGCAGTCCTTGTTTGGTGCCCAGCCACAGGTGCTCGCGGCTCATGCGAGACGCAGTCGTCACGTCGGTGATAATGGGGGCACCGATGCGTTGCCATATGCCCCGGCTTCGGCGGGTGACGAAATCTCCGGCGACCGTGGCCGCCGTGCCGATGTCACCAAGGGCACCCATGGCCGTGACACCACGGCTGTTGAAGTCATGGTAGAAGTCGTCCTCTGCAGGATCGTAGGTGAAGACACCCATCATGCTGCCTGCATGCACGAGACCGTCGGCGGCCACCAGATCGGCGACGGACCCGGTATTTGGTTTCGACTTCCAGCTGTCGGGATCCTGTAGATTGGCCTGATCCAATCGGGCCCAGGCGACGCCATCCGGCGTCCCCGCGAACAGCACGCCAGCATGGATTTCAACAGCGGTCACCTCCGTATCCTTCGCCAGATTGCCGAGACGGCGGTAGCTCTCTTTGACCTCTTCACGGTCGATGAGAAAGACGCTGATACCTTCGCTGGTGCCCACGTACAAGCGATTGCCGTCAACGAACAATGACAGGATGCTCAGGTCGCGGAACTCCAGAAACGGGGGATCAAAACTGGATGTGTCCCGATGGAATCGACTCAGCCCCTGGCCATCGGTGCCAAACCAGAGATTGCCGGAGGTGTCGGCAGCGATCGCGAGCACCTGGTTGCCTGCCAGCCCATCCAGCTGCGTGTAGCGCTTGTAGCGTCGAAGGGCCCGGCTGTAGTGCAGCACGCCGCCGGTGGTGGTTGCCCATACGTCGAAGCCATCAACGAGCAGGTCCGTCAACCCACTCATGCTGGTGAAGGCGGACCACTCGGAGTCTACTGGCTGGGCATCGGCGCGGATCGTGGTCGCAAGCCCGACGAGCCAGAGAGTGAGGCAGACCGTGAGCCACATCGTGAAGCTATGGGGAAGTCGCATCAAAGGGCCGTCCGGCTTACATGGTGGACTGAGGGTCGACAACGGCGGCAACATCAACATCATGCCGGGCCGCCGCAGTGCGCAGATCATCAAGGGCTGCCACCGCCGTGGCGCGCAGGTCCCGCGCGTTGGTACCCACCAGCAGCGACTGCCAGCGGTAGTTGCCGCGCAATCGTGCCAAGGGCGCCGGCGCCGGGCCCAGAACCGTGACATCGCTGCAGCAGACCTTGGCCAGAAGTTGCGAACCTGCGGCGGCAACTCGCATCACCGCTTGCTCGTCGGCGCCACGCCAGCGCAGGATCAGCAGGCGTCCGTAGGGGGGGAAACCCGCCGCACGCCGCTCCAGCAGTTCTGCCTCGGAGAACGCAAGATAGTCCTGTCGGGCCGCCGCCTGCAGCACGGGTTCTTCCGGCAGCCGTGTCTGAATGACGACCTCACCGAGGAGCAGACCACGCCCGGACCGTCCCGCCACCTGCGTCAGCAACTGGAAGGACCGCTCCGCAGCGCGAAAGTCAGGCATGTGCAGCCCGGTATCAGCCGAGATGACACCTACCAGTGTGACGCCGGGGAAGTCGAGGCCCTTGGCAACCATCTGCGTCCCTAGAAGAACGTCGGCCTCGTGGCGGCGGAACCGCTCCACAAGCTCGTCATGGGCACCCTTCCAGCCGGTTGTGTCAACATCCATACGAAGGACGCGGATGCCGGGAAACTGTTCCTCGAGTGCGGTCTCAACCTTCTGTGTGCCGGCGCCGGCGAGGCGCACCTGTTCACTGCCACACTTGGGACAGGTCTCAGGCAACGGTATGCGATAATCGCAGTAGTGACAGCGCAATTGCTCGCCGTTGCTCCGATGGTAGGTCAGCGCCACCAGGCAGCGGTGGCATTCCACGCATTCGCCGCAGTCCGAGCATTGTACTGCGGGGGCGAAGCCCCGACGGTTCTGCAGCAGGACGATCTGTTCCTGTTTTTCCAGCCGATCGCGGATCTTCAGTCGCAGGGACCTGGAGAACAGTGCGCGCTCCTGCTTCTGGAAAGGCTCCCGGCGCATGTCCACGACTTCGACCGTCGCCAGGGGCCGATCATCGACTCGGTGGGGCAACTCGGCAAGGGTATACTTGCCGGAACGGGCATTGACCCATGATTCGAGGCTGGGAGTCGCCGACCCCAATACAACGGGAACATCGGCGAAGCGGGCGCGCACGACGGCAAGGTCGCGGCCACTGTAGGCCAGAGGCTGCCGACTCTCCAGATCATCCTGAAAATACGAGCCATCATGCTCTTCGTCGACGATGATGAGGCCGATGTCTTTCACGGGCGCAAAGATGGCAGAACGGGCGCCGATGACGAGGTGCTGCTCGCCCCGTCGCAGACGTCGCCACGTATCATAACGCTCCCCCAGCGACAGTTGACTGTGCAGTACTGCGACCTGGGCGCCGAAGTAGGCGCGAAAGCGCCGGACCATCTGCCAGGCGAGGGCGATTTCGGGCGTCAGGACGATGGCCGAGCGCCCCTCCTGCAATACGCGTTCCACCGCTTGCATGTATACGAGAGTCTTGCCACTGCCCGTGACACCATGTAGCAGGATCGGCGCGAACTGCTTGCTGTCGAGGGCGCTGAAGATCTGCTCGATGACAATTCGCTGTTCGGCCGTCGGCTCGAGATCCGGCGCCTCACCGGCATCGATGTCGGCCAGAGGATCGCGTACGACCTCTTCATCGTCGGAGCGAATCAGGCCTTTCGCCTGCAGGGACTTGAGCACGGCGTAACTGAAACCTGCCTCGACCAGGCTTCGTTTGGCCATGGCCCCCGCTTGCAGCAGGCACTCCACGCAACGCATTTGTCCGGGGGCGCGTTTGCCCAACTCCGGCAGCGCCAGGCGCGCGGCGTCGGCATCAACGAGTTGCACCATCTGCTGATGTTTCGTCGACACGGCAGCACCCGAAAGGTCCGGGCGCATGTCGATGATGCCGTGTCGCTGCATGCGTCGAAGTGCCGCTTCAAGGCCCTGTTTACCGAGGCGCTTGCGCAGCGTTGTCACCTTCAGGGGCCCCTTCGTTGCAGCCAGTTCGATGCAGATGCGAGCGCCCAAGGTATCTTCAGGAGGTAACGCACCACGGTCGACGAGTTGCACGGTGCGACTGCTGGTCAGGCGAACACCCGGCGGCAGGGCAGCCGCGAGGGCAGCGCCCATGGGGGCCAGGTAGTAACTGGCCATCCAGGCACACAAGCGCACAACCTCGGGACTGATGGGGGCTTCGGTGTCGATGACCTGGGTGAGATCGCGAATGCGAGAAGAGGTCAGCCCCGCCGAGTCGTTGGCGCCGGGCTCGGTCTCGGCGATGACGAAACCAGTGACGAGGCGCTGTTGTACCGGAACCAGGACGACCGAACCGGCGACGACGACATCGACCAGTTCAGCAGGGACACCATAGGTAAGCTGCCGCGACAGAGGCGGCGGCAGAGCCACCTCGACGAAGCGACGGCTCATGGACGTTCCCGGACTGCAACCTCCGTGGTGTCGGGCGGAATCAAAGCGACGGGCTCGATCGGTTCCAGGTCGGGCCCGAGGAGCTGCACACCCTCAGCCGAAGCACGGAACCGCAGGACCTTTGTGGGGTCCCCGAGCCGACCATCGCCGAGCAGCTGTCCCTGAAAGCGAAAGCGGACGCCATGCGCACGGCCGGCGCGAACTAGGAAAAAATTCTCAGCCCCCCATATGCGCTGTTGGCCGCTGGGGATGATCTCAACAACACCGTCGTTGTCATCCCACTGAACCTGGACCCATGTGGAGTCCACGGCATCGACTTGCAGCACCAGGGAGCCTGAAGGGGTCAAGGCGGTGTCGGCAGTCGCGGCGCCGCTTGCGGCGACCGGATCCACAGGTGCAACTACCGTGGCCGGTGGCGCCGTGACGGCAGTCTCCGGGCTTGCCGGCTCTGGCTGACTCGCCGTATCACCGGCGGCAACGGCTGGAACCAGAGTCTCTGCCGTGATGGCTGAGTCGCGATACGTCGCCACCTCGGTGACTGCTTCGGCGGTATTCTGCGAGATCGCCGGCGTTGGTGCAGCCGGTACTGGCGTCGATACAGCAACATCGAGTGGTGCCGTGGTTGGTGGGGGAGAGGGTCTGCTGTCGGTCGCCGTCGCGCCAGACTGTTGCGGCACAGACTGCACGGGCACAGACTGCATCGGCCCAGACTGCTTCGGCCCAGACTGCACTGGCCCAGACTGCACTGGATCAGACTGCACTGGATCAGACTGCACTGGATCAGACGGGGGCG
>CALFPI010000619.1 GCA_937919035.1 uncultured Gemmatimonadaceae bacterium | reverse complement strand
TAGCAAGGGTCACGCGCAATCGTTGCTGGCCCCGCGATTGCATGTTGCTGGCCATGGAGTTCGGCACAGATGCCCGTGACGACTCCAATACACTGTAGCAGCCGGTTCTCAACTCGCCGGCAGCGGGAACATCCTGCCGCCGTGAGTGGAACATATCGCCCGATGCAGGGCCGGATGGGCGACCAGTACGATACCCAGAGGGATTACCGGAGAGATTATGATGCTCGAGAAGAAGGACTACATCGCCAAAGAGAAACTGCGCCAGCAGCAAGAGACGGAGATTGAGCTCTCGCCGCGCGAGAAAGTGGCCGTCATGATGGTCGCTCTCGGCCAGGAAGGCGCCGCCGACATCATGAAATTCCTCACCGATTATGAGATCGAGGACATCACGCACACCATCGCTGAACTCAAGCATCTACCTGTCGTTGTGCAGGATGAGGTTCTTGCCGAGTTCGAACAGCATCTGCTTGCCGGCGAGTATATGAGCCAGGGCGGGGTCGATTTCGCCCGTGGCGCACTGGAGAGAGCCGTAGGGCCCCGCAAGGCGCAGGAGATCCTCGATCGCGTCCTGAGCACGGTATCATCTGGCTTCTACCTGCTGAAGAACGTGCCGGCCGAACAGATCGCCCCCTTCATTTCGCACGAACATCCGCAGACCATCGCCCTGATCCTGTCGCAACTGGAACCGGAGCAGGCTGCCGGTATCCTGGCCCAGTTGCCGGAAACGGCACAGGCAGAGGTCTCCTACCGCATCGCCACCATGGAGAACATCACGCCGAACGTGCTCAAGCAGATCGAAGAGAGCCTCGAGGCCAACCTGCGTGATATCCTCGGGGGCAATCAGGATGTGGGTGGTCCCAAGGTCGTCGCCGATATCCTCAATCTGACAGGCGGTACGGTGGAGAAGAATGTCCTCGATCGCCTCGACGCGCAGGATCCCGAAGTCGCCGAATTCGTGCGCAATCAGATGTTCGTTTTTGAGGACATCCAGAAACTCACGGACCGCGAGATCCAGACGGTCCTGCGCGAGGTGGAGCAACAGGACATCGTCATCGCTCTGAAGGCAGCCAGCGATGAGGTGAAGGAGAAGCTCCTTGGCAATATGTCGGAGCGCATTCGGGGATTCATCGAAGAAGAAATGGATTTCGCCGGCCCCATGCGCCTCAGCGAAGTCGAGGAAGTGCAGCTGCGCATCGTGCAGAAGATTCGCCAGCTTGAAGATCAGGGCCAGGTGGACATCGTCCGTGGCTCAACGGACGATCGATTCGTGTAAACGAACCTGCTCGCCGGCACGTCGGCGCCACGGAAGATCGTGGCCACCGTCAGGGCTCAATCGAGACGACCACCTCAAAAGGGTCGTCAGCCGATGCCGACACGACGACGGTCTGATCGCCGTCGACCTGCACCCGCGCCTTGCGACGCACCCGGGGTGATGATTCTGCGGGCACCAACAGGACCAGATCGAGCCCGAGCTCTGCCCGCGCCGGCCATGGTTCCTCCTGCAGAATTACCTTTTGACCCGACGGCACCAGGACCCGCAGAATCTGTGCACCCGTCGGCTCACGTTCCCATAGCCACGCCGCCTCGAGGTCCCAGGGCGTGCGGTTGTCCACGGCCACCCTCCCGGCTCGGGCCTCGACAGGATCATCTGCTGACCCCGCGACACTGTTGTCACTGGCACCACAGCCGCTCAGCATCCCCAGGGCGAGGCACAGACCACCGACGTATGTGATTGTGAGTCGACGCTTCATACGCGCATGATACGGCGTCGTTGCCGTTGTTCCAAGCCTGTGTTATACTTGGCGTTACCGCCATTTCGAGTCCGTCCCCCCGGCGACGCAATGGCACTCTGTTCTGCCTCCACCATCCGCTCCCCTGTCCGTCTGCGGGCTTCGCTGTTCTTCCATACTCACAGACTCGCGCCGCGGATTCTGCTTGTGGCGATGTGCCTGGCTCTGTTTCCTGGTCACATCTACGCCGACGCGCCTACGCACAGGGTCCGCACGGCCGAGACATTGTCACACATCGCCGCGCGGTATGGCGTCTCTGTCGCTGATCTGAAGCGTTGGAACAGCCTGTCAACCGATCGCATCGCCGTGGGCCAGGCGTTGACCGTGGCGCAGTCTGGTGACAGCTATATCGTCCGCCGTGGTGATACCCTGTCAGCGATCGCTCTTCGCAGCGGCGTCCGCCTTGCCGACTTGCGCCGACTCAACAAGCTGAAGGGCGACCGGATCCGGGTGGGACAGACGCTACGGCTGCGCTCCGAGCCTGCACCCATGCGCCTCGCCAACACGGCAACCCTCGTTGTTCGTCGCGGCGACACCCTCTCCGGCATCGCCGCCGCGCACGGCACGACAGTGACCCATCTGCGGCGTCTGAACGAGCTGCAGGATGATGACATCCAGATGGGGCAAACCCTTCGCATCACGGGCAAGGAACTGGATACGCAGGAGGATCCACCCGAAATCTACGCGGTGCGACCTGGCGACAATCTGTCCCGCATCGGTGAACGTTTTGACGTGGGCCTCGTGCGCTTGCGCCAACTCAACAACCTCAAGGGAGATCAGATCCACCCCGGGCAAAAGCTGCGGTTGCGGCCGAAACCCGAAGAAGTAGGCACCCACGTCGTGCAGCGTGGACAGACCCTGTCCGAGATCGCTGCCGAGCACCATATCGATCTTGCTGAATTGCGGCGGCTCAATGGCATCGATGGCGATCTGATCCGGCCCGGACAGAAACTGCACATGCGTTCGACACCGTCGACAGTGCACGTTGTGGAGCGTGGCGACGCACTGTGGGAAATCGCCCGGGCCTATGGCATGACCGTCAACGACCTGAAGGTGCTCAATGGCCTGACAGGCAATCGCATCTACCCCGGTCAGGAGCTGCACCTGAGCCCGGACTCATCGAGCCGAACGGCCTCCTACACCGTCACTCGCGGCGACAATCTGTCAGAGATTGCCCAATTGCACCAGATGAGTGTCGCCGAACTGCAGAAGCTCAACAACCTTTCCGGGAGCGTTATACATCCCGGGCAGACGCTGCAGGTGCGCCCCCTGCTGGGACATGCCAATCGCCTTGAAGTCTCTCAGATTCCGTGGTCAGATCTGTTTTCCAGTATCGATGGTCTGCCTGTGATCGAAGTGGACAACGGCCCATACTTCGGTCAGCGTCCGAAAGCCGAACACCAACCCAGCACCAAATACTCTGAAATCCATCCGCGCTCGCCACTCAAGACCTACCGTCAGGCGTTAAAACTGTGGAACGCCTTTGAACGTCGGGTCGATGGGATCGGTCGTCTGAGCAGCGACCTGGAGGGCTGGCATATCGTACTCGATCCCGGCCACGGTGGTGTTGACCCCGGCGCCATCGTGCCGACCGTCGACGGCGATGGCAGGAAGCTCTATGTGGTTGAGGACGAGTATGTCTACGATATCACCGTACGCGCCTATGTACTGCTGCGACTGTATGGCGCCAACGTGAACATCACCCTGCTCAGCCCGAATCATCTGATCCGGCACACGGCGCCACCGGCCCAGACCTTTGTGCACGAGATGAACGAGGTCTTCAACAGCCTCATCTACAATCGGCGCGATCGCCCGAACGACTGGCCCATGGGCACTTCGCGTGGCCTGGCGGAGCGCGTCCGCATTGCCGAGGAGGCTTTCCGCGGCACACCGAGGGGACGAACGATTTTTCTCTCGATCCATGCCGACATCGACCCGAGAGCGCCGGAGGGTGCCATGGTGCTTTACTACGAGAGCCGCAACAACCGGGACTCGGCATCACGCACCTTTGCCCAGGCACTCCTGCCGGCCCTGGGCGCCGGCGCCCGGACACGTGGTCAGTCACTGGCTGTGTTGCGCAAGAACCCGGCGAGTGTCAAGGCCCTCATTGAAGTGCGCAACCTGGCGTATGTCGATCACGCCTGGGCTCTGCGATTCGAGCAATTGCGGCATCGCGATGCGGAGAAGATCGTTCGCGGTGTGCTGGACTATGCCCGCGGCGAGAGACTGGCCGGCAGATAACATGCAGGGCCCCGGAGGATCATCGTCCGCCGGGGCCCTGCATGTAACTCAGAACTCCTGCATGTAACTCAGAACTCTTGCATGTAACTCAAAACTGTAGAGTGGGTCGATGGTTCAGATATCGATCGTGTCGACGCGAACTCCGATGAGCCGGTGCGCGGCGCGACGAATCACTTCTGGTTCGAGACCAGCCAACTCGCACCAGGGATCGATGCGTGCACTTTCGACGAAATCAACTTCCGGTGCCTCTGCCTCTACTTCGTCACTCTTCGAGATCTCCCGTAACGTGCTGAGAATCATAGCGTTAGCCAACCGCCGGTAGGCCAGGGAGACGCGCTCAACCTGTGCTGCGTCCTGATCCGTACGCATAAAGATAATCCCGTAGTAGAAGTTAACCTGGGCTGGTAGGTCAATCCGCTTCGCGTGTAGGCTCGCAGTTTGACGGGGGATCAATGTAAGAAATTTTCCCAGCCCATCGGTAAAAATAATTGACGCAATCCAAAAAAACAGCCCCCGACTCGGCGGCATATTTTTCCCTATACGTCATTACTTGTTGTTTTCCCAAGGTTTATCTCCGACTGACACCGGCGCTCCTGCGGCGGCAGACGAGGCGTAGACCCGTCGGATCCACTCCATTGTTGCCAGCCCCGCAGCCCCGTCTGCACCGGCACTGGCCTTGCCGTCGACGGCCTGAACGAAGGCATCCCACTCCATGTCCCACGAGGTGTCTTCCACATCAAAATTCTGACTTTTCTCGACCGGGGCACCCCCCTCGGGTTTGCGCTGGCCGATGGTCAGGCGCTCCGGCCCATAGGAGCCGCCAAGCCCTTCAGCGATGGCGTAACCGTCCGTACCGAATACCTCCAGGCTGAATAGATTCTTCCACTGGGTCCAGCTCACATGTAGGGATGCCACCTGGCCACTTGTGGTGCGCAGAAGCGCGAAGGCATTGTCCTCCACCGGCATGTCCCAGTAGGCCGTCTGCGTATGGGCCACAACGCTGGCGAAGTCGCCCAGCAGCCACAGAGACAGGTCGAGAAGGTGGGCACCCTGATCGAGCAATTCCCCGCCGCCCGAGATCGCCGGATCCGCCCGCCACTCACGATCGTAACCGGGGCGTCCTCCGTGTCCGTAGCGCCCCCGGACACTGATCAAGGGCCCGAGATCGCCTGCTGCGGCCGCCGCCTGCAGACCGCGAATTGCAGGATGGAAGCGATGATTGTACCCAGCCCGTAACACCATACCTGCAGCCACCGACGCAGAGACCGATGCGGCGACCTCAGCACGACTGCGTCCCAGCGGTTTCTCGCAGAGCACGTGTCGCCCTGCCTCGAGCGCGGCGACGGTAACGGCAGAGAGTGCATCGTGAGTCGTCGAGACGATGACCAGGTCGGCATCGACATCACGCACGGCTGCGGACCAGTCGGTGACGGCTGCAACCCCGTAGTCATCGGCCAGTCCACTTGCTGAGGATTCGTCCACATCACACACGGCAACCAGACGGGTGCAGTCATGCGCCGCAATCGCAGCAGCCCGTTTGCGACCGACACCACCGGCACCCACAAGCAGCACACGATGCATGGGCCGTGCGCTCATGGCTTGAGCCTCCGCACTGTATAGAGTTGCGTCTTCATGATCTGCTGCACGTCCATCCTCTCCCAGTTGTCCCAACCCACAGCCAGCATGCGACCCGTCAAACCCTTCGACCGGGGCGATGCCAGATAGACGACGAGTTCTGCTGCGTGCTGCCCGGACGCACCGCCTTCGTCAAGTTGCCGGGATGCCGCCTCGGACTCGGCCCCGGCGCGTGCCCCGGCGGCGGCGGCCTGCTCCGTCATGCGCGTATTGACCGCCCCCGGTGAAATTGCATTCACCTGTACGCCATGCTCTGCCACTTCTTCTGCGAGGGTCTCGGTGAAACGCACAATCGCCGCCTTGGAGGCCCCATACGCGCTGAACCGCGGTCTTGGGCTGACAGCGCCGCCACCCGACAGATTGATGATGCGCCCATGGCCACGAGCGATCATGCCGGGCAACACCGCACGGCAGCACAGAAAACAGCCGCCGGCATTGATGCGCAGTGTCTCCAACCAGGCTTCCGGATCGACCTCGTGAGAGCGCCCAACGGGCCCGAGGACGCCGGCGTTGTTGACCAGAATGTCGACCCCACCCCAGGCAGCATCGATGCAGGCGACGGCGCTGTCCACGGCCTGTGGGTTCGCCTGGTCTGCTGTCAGTGCCAGGCTGCGAGAGCCTGTAGCAGCGATCTCTGCGGCGACCCGCTCCACCTCGTCACGCGTGCGCGCGAGTACCGCCACGTCCGCGCCCGCCGCCGCCAGGGCAAGGGCAATGTCACGCCCGATGCCACGACCGCCTCCGGTCACCAGCGCGCGCCGATCCTGCAATTCCCCCATCTGCCTCTTCTTTCTGGTTCTTTCGAGGTCTGTCGCCACATCTGTGGCGAAAGTAGCGGTCCTCAACACGGCAGAAAAGGTCGCCGCGTTGCGACCTCTGCCCGATCCGTTACATTAGCAACCTACTTCAACTGACAGTTCAACTGACCATTACCCCGGCAACTGCCCGAAGCTTCCCCCTCTATGGCTCTGAGTGTAACCCAGTCTGATCCCCGCGCAGTCTGTCAGCGGATCAATGAAAGTGCCCCCGTCGATTTCCTGTTTGAAGGAGATCGTTCACGGTTGCACCCTGACAGTCGGCTGCCGTGGCGGATTTCGCCCGAGCCGTTCTGGTTGACGCCGGATCAGCACGACATCCTGTTGCGTCTGGGGCCGGCGATCCACGCCTTCAACAAGGCCTGCAACCTGCTCTATCATCAGAGCGTCAAGGGACTGCAACCGGCCTTTGTGCACCAGTACCTCGATGCCGGCAAGTCCGAACGCGCCATTGATCTGGCCCGGCTCAATCGCGTCAAGTCACATCTGCCCGTCGTTCTGCGGCCTGACCTGATCCTCACGGCCGACGGTGTGCGTGTTGCCGAGTTCGATTCGTTGCCGGGTGGCATTGGCTTTACCGCACAGGTGACTGCCACATATGCCGATATCGGCTTTGATGTGGTGGGCGGCGCCAACGGCCTGATCGATGGCTTTTACGAAGCCGTGACGCACGGCCTGGAGAGCGCCAGCGATTCCGGACCCGTCCTCTGCATCGTCGTCTCCGACGAGTCCGACGCTTACCGGGAGGAGATGGTGTGGCTCGCCACTGCCCTGCGCGACCGAGGCAAGTCCGTCTACTGTCGGCATCCGAAGGACCTGCACGTCGATGACACGGGCGTGCTTTTTGATGTCGATGGCACGCGCCTTCGCGCCGATGTAGTCTATCGTTTCTTCGAGCTCTTCGATCTGCCCAACATCCCCAAGGTCGAGTTCATCTCCTATCACGCGCGCAAGAATGCCGTACGTGTGACGCCACCGATGAAGGCGTTTCTCGAGGAGAAAATGTGGCTCGCCCTGTTTCATCATGCCCGCCTGCATGACTTCTGGGACAAGGAACTGCCTCGCGACAGCCATGATCTGTTGCGCGAGATCATCCCGCGCACCTGGGTGCTGGACAACACGCCGGCGCCCCCACATACGATCATCCCCGACCTGCACGTGGGCGGCCGCGTGGTCTCGGATTGGCCGGACCTGCAGCATCTGAGCAAGAAGGAACGCGAACTCGTGATCAAGCCCTCCGGGTTCACGGAGGACGCGCAACAGAGCAAGGGCGTCACAATCGGCCACGATGTTTCCGAAAGCGACTGGCAGGCGGCGCTGCAGTCGGCGCTGCAAATGTTCGACACGTCGCCCCATGTGTTACAGCAGTTCCATAAGGGAGCCCGCTTGCCAGCTCGGTACTATGATTTTGACTCTGACGAGATCATAGCGATGCATGGTCGGGCATTGCTGCGCCCGTATTACTATGTCATCGGCGATGAGGTACGATTGGCCGGAACGCAGTGTGTGCTTTGTCCCGCCGATAAAAAAATCCTTCACGGTATGATCGACGCCATTCTCGTCCCCACTGCCGTACGCCAGCCTGCCAGCGAAAGCGCGACCTTCTGATGACGACTCTGCAGATCGAGAACACCATCGTCGATGCCGACGGTCGCACCCTCGACGACAAGCTGGTGTGCCTCAATGAAATTCTGCGCGGTCTTGGCCGCGTACTCATCGGCTACTCCGGCGGTGTCGACAGCGCTCTGCTGGTCGTTGCGGCACACCGTGTCCTGGGCGATGATGCCATCGCAGTAACAGCGGACTCCGAGAGCTATGCTGAGGGCGAACTTGAACTGGCCGTCGACATTGTCCGCCGCTTCGGTGTCCGTCACGAGGTCGTGCAGACTCGCGAACTCGACAACCCCGACTACGCGAGCAATCCGACAAATCGCTGCTATTTCTGCAAAACGGAATTGTTCGTGCACATGGAGGCCCTGGCCGCGGAGCTGCGTATCGACAACATGCTCTATGGCCACAACATCGACGACGTCGGCGACTTTCGGCCAGGGGCCACGGCGGCACGGGAACACGGTGTCCGCGCCCCCCTGAAAGAGGCCGGTTTCACCAAGGCCGATGTGCGTGAACTGGCCCGGCGCTGGGAGATCCCTGTGTGGAATCGTCCGGCCATGGCCTGCCTGTCCTCCCGTTTTCCTTATGGCACGCCGGTCACATCCGAAGGCCTGAGGCGTGTCGATCGCGCCGAGAAAGCCGTACGGGCCGAGGGCTTTGGCTCACATGTCCGCGTGCGCCATCACGACGACGTAGCCCGCATCGAACTTCCCGCCGAGGATCTGGAACGGCTGCTGGCGGACCCCGAGCTTCGCGCCCGCTTGGCAGCGGCGCTGACTGAGCTCGGTTACGAACAGATCACTGCCGACCTGCGCGGTTTCCGTTCCGGCAGCCTCAACGAGGTCCTGAAGAAGGGCTCTGACGAGCCGGCGCCCTCAGTCCGCGAGAGCGTAGCCGACGCCGCCGTCCGTCTGGGTGTGGGTGCCGCCGAAGTGGGTGAAGCGCAACAGATCACCTGGATCCGGCTCAGTAGTACCAGCGCAGCCAAACTCACCGACGAAGCCTTACGCACCAGGCTGGTCGCCGCCACCGAAGCTGCCGGCGCCCGCTATGTCGCACTCGACCTGACACCTCTGGCCTGAGAGCTCTCCCCCTTTGATTCGCGAGATCGTCCAGTACGGATCCAAAGTCCTGCGACGCAAGGCAGACCCCGTTGCAACAGTGGACGACGGTGTTCGCGCCCTGATTCGCGATCTCTTCGACAGTCTCGCCGAAGCGGACGGTGTGGGCCTGGCGGCGCCGCAGATCGGCGTATCGCGCCGGGTCATCATCGTCGACATCTCCGGTGCCGAGTCCAGCAAACCCCCGATTGCTCTGATCAATCCCGTCATCGACATCGGCCAGGGCATGGCAACAGCCGAGGAGGGCTGTCTGAGCATCCCTGAGGTCTACGGCGACGTTGCGCGCTACACCAACATCGACGTCTCCGCTATCGACCAGAACGGCGAGCCCTTCAAATTCAATGCCGAGGGGTTCTACGCTCGGGTACTGCAGCACGAAATCGATCATCTCGACGGCAAGCTGTTCATCGACTATGTCGCCCCCCTCAAGCGCCAGTTGATGCGCGGTGCCCTCAAACGTATCAAGAAGGAGGGGGAGCAATGGGACAAACGGCATATGATCACCTGAGGAGGCCGCGCACGGCCGTTGACAATGCGGCGAGGCGCCGTTAATTTCTGCTCTCTGTAAATGAGGTGTTGGGATATACAAGTGTTGGGATCGTAGTTCAGCTGGTTAGAACGCCTGCCTGTCACGCAGGAGGTCGCGGGTTCGAGTCCCGTCGGTCCCGCCATATAAGAAGCCCCCGAGTGCGATCAGCATTCGGGGGTTTTCTTGTTGTACCGGCTCTTTTTGCTGTCATCGGCTGCACCCAGGGACCAACCGAAGCGATCGCGGCTCCCGGCTGGATGTCCGACGCCTCTCAGGTAAGCCTGGCACAGAGCGAGGGTCACTCAGCCCGTACAGGCTGCCGTTTACTGGTGCTCCATCTCGCCTAGCAGACGCAGACACTCCACCACCGCCCGACCATGGTGGTAGACCGCCTTCCACTCACCGGCCTTCACGCCTGATCTGGAACCGTCCACGTCTATTTGCTCAAACCACTCGCCATTCTCCCAGTCCACTTGTTCAGCAACGATCCAGCGGAGGATCTCTGAGAAGTACGTCCAGTATTGAGGGTCCCCCGTAAGGCGGTACATGTGGAGCGCGCTCAACATGCTCTCACCCTGCACCCAGAATACTTTCTCCTTACCCCGTGCCTCCTCACCCAGCGGGCCCCAGTTGTAGACGCCGCCGTTCTCGTGGTCGTAGCCGTACTTGCGGTTGTTGGCCCAGACGGCACGGTAGAGATCGATCAACGGCCCGTTGGGCAGATCAAGAGCACGACATGCCTGCATCAACAACCAGGCGTTCTCCAGGTCGTGACCGTAGTAGACCACTTTGTGCCAGCGGTCCTCCAATGGTGTCCAGTCGAGAGCGTAGCCATCGGTGTTGGCACCGACGCTCTTGCGCAACACGGCGTTGCTCTCGATCAGCACCAGCTCCACCAGACGGGCACGCGCCAGTTCGGTGCCCGCCAGTCTGTAGTAGTTGGTGAACGCTTCAAGCAGGTGCATGTGCGTATTCATCAACTTCGTGTCTGGACCCGAAAAGTTGCGGTAGAAAAAGGTCGAACTGTCCGCTGGCACGGCTGTCCAGTCGGCGCGAAAATACTCCCGATAGCCGCCGAATTCCGCGTCATGGGCGTGCGTTTCGAGGGTTTCGACCAGATCATCGGCTAGCCTGCTTGCCTCTTCATCGTGTGTGGCCAACGCGTATTCCGTCAGCGCGTAGAGGGCAAAGGCCTGGCCATAGAGATGTTTGTCTGGCAGCACCACTGTTTCTCCAGTGTAGTCGACGGACCAGGTCGCGGGTCTGCATCCAGAATGGCAGCAGATTCTCCTGCAGAATGCGCTCCAGACTGAGCTCGATCCGCCTCGACAGCCTGTGCATCCGGTCCCTGCGCATCGGGTCGCTGGCCATCCGGTTCCTGGGCTCCTGGGCCTTGCTCGTTGCGGGCGGCGCCAGGCAGGTACGCTGTTGTCGACGTTGCCCTGCGTGCTTGGCCAGGTTGTCATGTGGTATAATTTCTCCTTTTATAGAGCAACTATACCACATGTGCCGGCCTCCCGTCAACCGATAAAGCCCCTACGTACAGAGGGGCTTCGCAGCGAACACTTCACCGGAGGACCTTGATGGGATGGTCGATTTGAGCCCCAAATTGAAACTTTATTGTTGAGCCCATACCTAAGCAGGATGCGACAAGAGCAACGATATGGGCTCCTCACACTCCTACATCAAAGGCAGCAGCGTGGGCCTGAGGTGCGCGCGCTGAAAGCCTGGCAGACGCGCCGCGCCATCGCCTGTATGTCGCTGACATGTGTCGCCCTGCAGAGCGGCCTGGCATCAACAAGCCAGGCCGAAGCGACCAGTGGTGTGTGCTTCTCGGAACAGACCGTCGCAGCGGGCATCAAGGCTGCCAACGTCTTCGGCGGACTGCAGAAGCGGTACATCCTTGAGGCCCACGGCAGCGGCGCGGCGTTCTTCGACTATGATGGCGACGGTCGGCTCGATCTCTATGTCGCCAACGGCTCCACAGCCGAAGCCCTGGGCAGCGGCCCGGGCAACAGCCTGTTCCGCAATGTCGGCGCACGGCTGTTCGAGGAGGGTGCCGGGTAGGCCGGTGTCGCCGACCAAGGGTAGGGTGGAGTGCCGGTCTTGCCGTGGGTGACATCGACAACTACGGGTACAGCGATCTCTA
>CALFPI010000618.1 GCA_937919035.1 uncultured Gemmatimonadaceae bacterium | reverse complement strand
CGTCATCGACTTCCGCGAAAACTACTTCGATATCCAGCTGTCACTGTTTCCGGCGGACACACCCGATGAAATGGGGGGCACCTTCCTGATTCCGGGCACCCAGTTCCGCAACGTGCGCACCTCCGAGATCACCATGTACCAGCACATGCGCGGCAAGATCTGGGCCAACTGCACGGCGGGAACGATGTACGTATGGAATACGCGCGTATGGCATGGGGCCCGCAGCAATCACACCAACACCGATCGCTACATGTACAAGCTGCGCCTCAACCCGACACAACCGCAGGCCGGTCTGTTTGATCTGTCCGATCTCGACAATCCGGAGGTCGGTACCGCGCTGAACACCAATCATGGCTGGGAGGGCAACGAGCACCGGTACGAACTGATGCGCCGCGTACAGCTCTGGCGTTTTGTCTCCAAGCAGCCCACCTACGACGTCGGTGAGCGGTTCCTGCGTCGCCGCGAGTACAACCCCGCCGCGGCCTAGAGGCGGCTATCCCGGATACCAGATCCTGCGCGGGTCATCGGTGCGGCGCTCGAAGTCCCAGGCAGCGTCGATGAGCCGCGCAAGATCGTACTCGGGGCGCCAGTCCAGCAGAAATTTCGCCTTGCTGTTGTCGAGCCAGGTCCGGTGGAAGGGCGTGGGCACATCGAGGCTCGGCAGACCCCGCGTTTCGTAGAGGTAGTCGGCCATGATGCGATAGTCGACGGGTTCGTCCATACAGATATTGAACAACTGCTGGCGCGCCGCCGGATGTCCCAGTGCGGCCAGGATGGCATCAGCCAGGTCTTCGACATGCACGAAGTTACGCAGCACGGGCGCACCATCGGGGTCGAGCATGACCGGTACCGCGCCGCTCGCCACACATTCGTCCGCCTTCTCTACGCCGACCAGATCCCGCCACCGCGGTCCGCCAAAGACGTCCTCACCGAATGACAGTGTGTACTTGAAGTCATCCTTGTCCATGATCCACGGCGCCCGCAGGCAACAGCCGTTGAGGTCGTACTGGATGTAGTACTGCTGCAGCATGACCTCCTCCAGCACCTTCGACAGCGCGTAGCAGCCGGCATAGGGGCTGTGGGGCTGGGTCTCGACGACGGGCACAGGATGGGGATAGACGAAATGTCCCATAGCGGCGTCGCCGCCGATCAGGACAAACTGTTCGAAGGTCGGTGACAGGCGACACTCTTCCAGCAACCAGAACATTCCCTTGGTGGCGACGTCCATGACGTCCTCCGGCGTCTCCTTGCAGGTTGCCAGGTGCAGCACGTGGGTTACGCCCCGCACGGCTTCGGCGGCGACGCTGCGCTCCGAGATCGAGCCGCGAACCACCTGCAGGCGTTCGGCAGGCTCCACAACACGGTTGTGGCACAGGACGCGGATCTGCGCGTCGCTCCACGCTTCGTCCCGCAGGAATCGGCGCAGGAACACCTGCCCGACCTTGCCCGTCGCCCCCGTGACGAGGAGGATGCGTTGGCTCTCGGCGCCCGCCATCAGAGGCCCACACCCTTCATCTGCAGAGCGATGCTGCCCTTGTTGCGCTCCTTGAAGGCCTCATCCAGCTCGCGTCGATTGAAGAACTGCGTCGAGTCATAGAGAAAGTCGCAGGTGCCGTCCCGACCGAGGCCCAGCTCCAGGGCCTTGCTGTTGATCTCGTCGATGCGGGGATAGGCGGGCCACAGAACGCCGTGCTGGCAGTAGGAGACATCGATGAAGTAACGTGGGTGCTCTTCGCCCCCCGGCTTCGGTCGGCGTGCGTGCCACAGGGCGGAGTGCACGATGATGGCCGAGCCAGGCGTCAGCTTGTCGACAACCAGCGATCCCGGTAGATCCTGGGTGCCGAACAAACCCATGCCGCCATTGGGCACGACGACATGCTGTGATCGTGGCAGTACGAGCAGGTCACCCACGGTGCCATCGAGGCCACTGAGGTAGTAGAATACGTGCACCATGATATGTGAGCGGTTCGTCTGCGGGTACTGTTCGTAATCCTGGTGCCAGTTGACGCCGCCGTTGCCGGCCTCGTGTCGCGCCGAGTGGATGTGGTGCATCGCAAAGCGCTCGCCCATCAGGGCCTGCAGGCGGTTGATGATGGGGGGGTGGGAGGTCAGCCCGCCCATCTCCGGATAGCTGACGATCATGCGGTGGTCCTTCGCCGCACGGTGCTGCACAAGCTCGTCGAGTTCGGCAATCAACCGCGTGTTATAGTCGGCGTCGATCAGGTCGGGCAGTACGAGATAGCCTTCGCGGTGAAAGAACTCCTGATCGGCATCACTGACGGCGGGGGCTGTATCGGTCTGGGTCACCGGATTCCTCTTCTGTGATCGGGATTGTGGATCTGTAGCAAAGCAAGCCAAGGGCTGCCTGGCCGCAAGGCCATGAATCGCCGAGCTTTCATCAGCCGCGTATCTCATCCTCCCATGGAGAGGGCCCATGTCGCTGAAAGTCTATCAGTATCCGCAGTGCAGCACCTGCCGCAAGGCGCTGAAATGGCTGGATGCCCGAAAGCTCGAGTACGTCGCGCTCGATATCACCCAGACGCCCCCGTCGAAGCAAGAACTGACTGCCATGCTGGCTCACTATGAGGGTGACCTGCGGCGCCTGTTCAACACGTCCGGGCAGGTCTATCGTGACCTCGGCATCAAGGACAAACTTGCAACCATGACGAAGACGGCGGCGATCGATCTGCTGTCGGCCCATGGCAAACTCATCAAGCGGCCCTTCCTCCTTGCCGGCGACCAGGGACGGGTCGGCTTCAAGGAGGATGAGTGGGCGGCGGCACTGGACGGAGAGGAGAGATGACCATGCGGATCGGGATTGTCGGGGTGCACTACGGGCACATTGCGGGCATGGTGCAATCCGCCCGGCAGGCGTCGGGGGCGGAACTTGTGGGCCTGGTCGAAGCCGATGACGGACTCTACGGTCAGTACACGACCGACCGTCCGATACCACGCTTTGCCAGTCTGCAGCAGATGCTGCAGGAGGCGAGGCCGGATGTGGTGCTGGAAGGCGTGACCCACGTGGACAAGGCGGCTCTCGTGGAGACCTGTGCCGCCGCCGGTGTACATGTGCTGCTCGACAAGCCACTGTGCCGGACGCTGGACGATTGGCACCGCATCCACGACGCCGTCCGGGCTCACTCCATCCGGCTGTCCATGTGGTATACCTCGCGCAGTCATCCGCCCTTTCTGGCCTTGCGTCAGGCGATTGCTGATGGGCTGCTGGGGGAGGTGGTCAGCGTTATATCGACCCATCCGCACAAGACATCGCGGCAGGGCGCGCCGGCGTGGTACTTCGATCCACTGGTCTATACCGGGCCGTTTCATGATCTGGCCTGCCATGGCGTCGACCAGGTACGCTGGCTGACGGGTGCCGAGTGTGTCGGTGTCCATGCGCTGGAAACATGTCGCAAGTACACCGAGGCGCCGCCTCTGACGGATCACGTGCAGGCCTCATTCCGCATGAGTGACGGCTCCATGGCGACTTTGACGGCTGACTGGCTGACGCCGCAGAAGTCGCCCTCCTTCGGCGACACGCGCTGCATCGTCATGGGCACCAAGGGCTCGGCGCATCTGCGCGCCTACGCCCAGGATGAACTGCTGCTGGTCACCGACGACCGTGCCCCGTGGACGCCCGAACTGCCCACGGGTGCGGGGCCTGGTTTCGTGCAGAATATGATCGATGCCTGGGGCCGAGACGAAGAGAATTTCATCAGCACCGATGACGTGCTCGCTGTTGCTCAGGCGTGCCTGCTGGCGCAGGAATCGGCGCGCCGCGGCGGCGAGTTCCTGACGATTCCTGCACGCTAGAGGGGACGGGGCAGCATCACCGACAATGTCACCGCTGATGGACGATGCGGAACCGTTCGCAAAGGATGGGCATGGTGTGCGCCGCTTCGCGGCCCAATGCCGTACACTGGGCGGAGAAGTCCTGCCAGTACTCCAGCCGCCAGGTCTTCAGCGAGCGGTCCCACTCGCCGTTGTCGTAGGCGAAACGGGTATCGACTTCACGGAAGGGTCGGGTTGCCAGTTGTGTCGTCTGTATGACACAGACGGCCTCGTCGCGGCCATTCTCGAGGATCCGCAGAGAGCCGATCTGCGGCAGGGGTCTGTGTTGGGCGTGGAACTGCCACAGCAACGAACCCATCGCCGTCTTGAGGCCACGAGTGACGAGCAGGGAACTGTCGTCGGCCCTGTTGGGGCTGTTGCCGAGGCGGCAGGTTTCGTAGAGCCAACGCCGGGCACTGTCCGCATCCGGCACCTGATCGAGGTACTGGAGCCAGAGGGGCTCCGCGTCGGCATTCATGAGCGTCGGCATCCGTCACAGGTGGTCCAGTGATCCAATACCCCCGGAAAATTCACATGCGGCACCATCGAGCCCACTGCACCTTTCTGTTGCTTCTGATTCTTTTCGGCCGGGCGGCGGTCAGTGAGGCCGAGTGGCCCTATGACGAAGATAGCGGACGCCGAGGCGTTCGCGCCGCTGTCGAACTGGGGCCACGTGCCGGCTACGACTACGATGGCGACGCTTACAGCGCTGGCGGTCAGTTGCGCATTCCTCTGTGGCGGCGCAGTCGCTTCATGCTGGCACCCAGTGGTGACATCTACAATGATGGTACCCGCGCGGACTGGCAGGCAAACGTCGATCTGCTCATGTCCCCTGGCCCCCGTGGTGGTCTGTACGCGGGTCTTGGCTTTGGCTGGATCGAAGACGGCAGTCCGCAACGAGAGCGGGCGGTGAACCAGCTCGTCGGTCTGACACGGCCTCTCGGCCAGGGGGCGGGGCACGCCTATGTCGAAGCCCGCTGGACCGAGTTGAACCGCAAGACCGTCTTCCGCCTCGTCTTCGGGATCAATATGGCACTGTTCAGCTACTGAACCCCTCTCTCCGGGAGCTTGTTACATGCGTCGATTTGACCGAACCCCCACATATTCCGGCCCGGACGATCCTGCTCGCGGCGAGGTGCGCGGTACGCTGCAGCTGGGCGAGACCGTCATCATCGAGACCGTCGGTGGCGCCGATCACGACTACGAGGCCGCCGGTGAGACCCGGGCGGGCATGATCGTCGCCGCCAATACGGCACGTCACTCGCGGCCCGGCGGGCCCTTCATCATCGAGGGCATCGAGCCGGATGACTGGGTCGCCATCGAGATCCTTGATATGCAGGTCGGTCCGTACGGCTTCTATCGAAATGCCGGACCCCACTGGGGCTACTGGCGCTGCGTCGCCCCCGTGCGGGATGGTCTGATTCACTTTCCGCCGGACTTTGTCGTGCCTGTGCGACCCATGATCGGCGTGATCCAGCTGGCGTCGGTGGCGCCCCATCCGATTGACCACGGTGGCAACATGGACTTCAACTCGATCCAGCCGGGCAGCACGGTGCACATCCGGGCGCAACGTGCCGGCGGCTACCTGTCGCTCGGTGATACCCACGCACGTATGGGGGACGGCGAACTGACGGCGGCCGGTGTCGAGATCGACGCCGTGGTAACGCTCAAGGTGGATCGATCCCCCGGGTTCCCCAACAGCAGTCCCGTGGTGGAGACGACGGGATACGTCGAGAGCCGCCACGAGTGGCTCACCAGCGGTATTGGTGAGACCTGGGGTGATGCGCTGAAGAAGGCATGGACGGAGATGGTCGCCCTCATCATTGACCGCTATGACACGAGCTTCGAATACGCCAACATGATCGTCGGCACGATTGCGGATGCGCGCCCCGGTTTTGCCACGGAGTACATTGGCAGTTACTGCACGGTGCAGCTGGCGATCACCAAAGAGTTGCGGCGTACCGGGACCCCGTACAAGCCATAGGGCTGCTCAGCGAAGCTCAGCTCAGTCTGTCGATCGCCGTCAACGGCCGTGGCAGTGGCCAGTGGTAGGTCTCGGTGCCCGGCAGAACCAGATCGTTGGGACCGTACTGCAGATGCAGAATCCGGCGCCGGCCCGGGGCCGTCATCTTTTCGGTCCGGTGCAGCAGCAGGGGGCGAAAACACAGAGCCGAACCGGGCGCCTGCGCGGCAAGCACGCCCGGGTCAGCGGCAAAACGCGTCTTGGCGTCACCCGCAGGACCGTGGTTCTCAAGGTGTGATTTGGGCAGCACCCAGAGCCCGCCACTGTCGAGGCCTGCCGGATCGAGCGCCAGGCGGCAGGAGACGTTGCCCGCCATCTCCATGCCGAGGGTCGAATACACGGGCAAGCCGCCGCGAATATCTTCGGGCGCCCCGTCGGGGATGGCGTGCACATAGATGCCATTGTCCGGATGCCAGCCGATGTCCCAGTTGTGCTCCGGATGCTTGTCCAGCAGGACACCGCCGGTAATCTGGATCGGCGCATCCGCGAGGCGCTCGAGTAGTTCCACAACCGGCCGATACCGCAGCACCTGTGACAGCGGTCCCTGCTGCAGCGGCAGTCCATGAATCGTGACGATGTGGCCGCCGCCGCGAATAACGGAGGCATCGTCGATGTCGCGTGCTTCCAGTTCGTCGAGGGCGGCACGCAACGTGTCGACGGCAGCATCGTCGAGGACGTTGTCGACGACGACGTAGCCATCCTCGTGAAACCGCTGCAGTTGTGCTGGGGTCAGTCCGGGCATTTTTCGCTTTCTGCAGCCGGCGCCACGCGCTGCCACTCCATCCACTGCGTCAGTTCGCGCTGGGTCTCGTTGAACCGGGCGCGAACCTCGGGGGGGAACACGTAGTGGTTGATGTTGCCCTGGTTGCCGGCGAGCAGTTCACGCATGGCGGGGTTGTAGGTGGCGTCAATGTAGTTGAAGTAGAGGTTCGTGCGGTGGCCATCGGTGGTCTTGTTCGTCCCGGTGTGCAACAGGGTTTCGGAGAACATGACGACATCACCCGCCTGGCCAGTGACCCGCATGGTACCCGGCAATTCCCGGCTGCGATAGTCAGCCATGGGCAGATCGATCTCGGACTTGTGTGCCCCAGGGACGACGGCCAGACAACCATCGTCGGGACCGTTGTCGGTGAGCAGCAGCACACAATTGAGCATGCGCGTGCGCACTTTTCCCTGGCGGACCGTATAGTCGTCGGGATTCAGCCCCCGGTGCCAGCCGCCCCAGGGAGTGCCCAGGGTCTTGTCGATGGCCCAGGTGTTGACCAGTTGCGGGTGCTGCATCCACGTCCGCAGTCGATCGACGATGGGTGGCAGGCTGATGAGATCATCGAATACGTCCGTCCACAGGGGCAGGCCGTTGATTCGGCGCTGGCCCTCTGTGTGTTGTATCGTCGTCTGTCCGCGGACCCCGTCCCGCTGCAACCACGCATCGTCATAGGAGCACTCGAAAAGTCGCTCGAGTTCCGCCAGGTAGCGGCTGCACTGGCTGGAATCGAGAAGGCCGCGCAGAATCACCAAGCCCTGTGCATCAAACTGGAACGTGTCGGCAAGCGGTACGTCGGTCATTGAATCGTTCTCTCCGGAAGTGAACTTCGCAGGCGATGGGCCTGAATTCCGTCAAACTCCTGCATTCTTATCATCCGCGAATTCACATACTAAGTGCGACAGAGGGCGATCTGGG
>CALFPI010000617.1 GCA_937919035.1 uncultured Gemmatimonadaceae bacterium | reverse complement strand
TCCTCGGTGATGGATCGATCGACGCGGAAGTCGCTGACCGGGAGTGGGGGAAGGGCTCAGCGTCAATGGCGTCGGCGGTAGAGGCCAAGAAGAAGGCTGAACCGCGAAAGCGGCCCGCGATGAAGGCGAAGAAGAGGGCGGCAGCGCCAGAGCAGGTGGTGGAACTGGATGATGAGCCGTGTGAAGCACTGGTGCCGGACAGTTCGCGCCGCGCGGTTAGGGAGAGCCTGAAAGAGGCGGCCCAGAAAGTGGGCGGTGGCAAGGTGCTGCCCTGCTGGCCCAGTTGGAGGTCCGCACCGTCGTCCGTTGAGGCGCGACGTCGGACGGTCTGAGTCGCCTGCTGCGCCGTCGCCGGCAACGTTGTCCCGCTCTCGACATGAGGGTAGTTTCCCGGCAATACCAACAGGAGAATCGACATGAGCTTCCGCGCCGGTGTGATCGGATGCGGCCGTATGGCCGGCACCATCGATGACGAGATCCAGACGCAACACAACGATTTCATTCTACCCTATGGTCACGCCAATGGCTACGCGGCCCTGGCCGACGTGGATCTCGTGGCGGCGGCTGACACCTTGCCCGACAAGCTCAACTCGTGGTGTGATCGCTTCCACGTGCCGGGGCGCTACACCGACTATCGAGAAATGCTGTCTGCAGAGCGGCTCGACATCGTCTCGGTGACGACGCCTGCCCACGCCAGGGCGCAACCGCTGGTGCACGCCATCGAAGCCGGCGTTCGCGGCATATACGCCGAGAAGGCCCTGTGTGTGTCAGCCATCGAACTCGACACGATTGTTGCCGCCTGTGCCGCGCACGACACCCACCTCGTATATGGTGCCATGCGTCGCTACTGGGCGGGCTTTGAGGCGGCGCGGGCCTTCCTTGACTCAGGTGCTCTCGGCGCCCCCAAGGCCGCCCTCATTGGCGCCACCTCCGGCAGCGCGCTGCACACGCACTCACACATCGTTGATGCCGCCCTCTATCTGCTGGGGGATCCCCTGCCCGTGGCTGTCAATGCGCGCCTGCGTGGCCGGGACGGGGGCGACTTGCAGGTTCTGCAGGGGGCGCAGGGCATCGAGATCGCCGATGACCCGTCGATCATTCACGCCGTCGTCCATATGGAAGATGGCCGACGCCTGGTGTGTACGGATCTGCCCTCTCTGGATATCGAGATCGTCTGTGAAGAGGGGACCCTGCGCAACTCGGGGGATTCTTCCTACTGGGTGCCGCGAAAGAGTCAGAGCCGTTACGACTGGCAGGAGTTGCCCTTCCCTGCATGGCAGGCGCGCAGCGGCACGGTGGCGATCATCACGGACCTCATGCAGGCACTGACGACGGGTGCGCCGACGCGCAGCAATATCGAGGTCGTGCGCCGGGGAATGGAGATCCTCTTTGGACTTGTGGTGTCCCACCATGCAGGTGGGGCAGCCGTCGATCTACCCCTGGTGGATCGCAATGTCCGCGTCATGTCGCACTGAAGAGCCCGAGGGCACCGTGATACCCAACATCGTCTACCTGCACTCCCATGACACGGGGCGTTACGTATCGGCCATGGGTCACGCTGTGGCGACGCCGAACGTGCAGCGCCTCGCCGAACAGGGCATGCTGTTGCGTCGGTGTTTCTGTGCGGCACCAACCTGCTCGCCCAGTCGTGCCGCCCTGCTCACGGGGCAGAGCGCCCACTCCAGCGGCATGCTGGGCCTGGCGCATCGGGGTTTCGCCCTGCACGACTACGGGCAGCACCTGGTGTCGACGTTGCAGGGCGCCGGCTTCCACACGGTGCTGGCTGGCATGCAGCACGTCGGCGACGACGTCGGCTACGATGAGGACCTGGCACCGGAGACACGGCAGGCGCAGCATGTTGCCGCCGCCGCCGAAGCCTTCCTCGACCAGGGCCCGCAACAGCCTTTCTTCCTCGATGTGGGTTGCAGCGAGACCCATCTGCCCTTCCCGGACATGCCTGCAGCGGACGGCCGTTACCTGCGGGTTCCTGATCCGCTGCCCGACACTCCCGGGATCCGCCACATGATGGCGGGGTATCACGAGAGTGTGCGACGTATGGATGACGGGCACGGCAGGGTGCTGGCAGCGCTGGAGCGCAACGGCCTTGCCGACAATACACTCGTCATCTGCACGACGGATCACGGCATCGCCTTTCCCGGGATGAAGTGTCACCTGACCGATCATGGTATCGGTGTCTATCTCATCCTGCGGGGCCCGGGTGGATTCAGCGGTGGACAGGTCTGCGATGCACTTGTGTCACACGTCGATCTGTTCCCGACGATCTGCGAGATCGTCGGCATCGAGCCACCGGCCCATCTGCAGGGCACGTCGCTGTTGCCCCTGGCAACGGGGCAGCCTGCCGTGCGCGACGAGATCTTTGCCGAGGTCAACTTTCACGCCGCCTACGACCCGGCGCGTGCGGTACGCACGGATCGCTGGAAACTGATCCGGCACTACGATGCAGAGATGACGACCCCTGTGCTGCCGAACTGCGACGACAGCGAGGCGAAGGCGGTGTGGCTCGAGCACGGCTGGGGGCAACGCCCAAAACAGATGGAGCGCCTGTACGATCTCATCTTCGACCCCAATGAGACGCAGAACCTGGCGGCCGATCCGGCCCATGCAGAGGTGCTGGCCATGATGCGTGGTCGTCTGCAGCGCTGGATGGAAGCGACCGAGGATCCGCTGCTGGTGGGCGAAGTGAAAGCGCCACGAGGGGCGCGCATCAACGACAAGCGCGGCGCCTCGCCACGGGACGAGCCGCACGTCGTCAACTACGAGGGCACCGATGGCTGAAGAGCACCCCACCCCGAAGGAACGGTATTTCTTCGAGACGAATGGCTATCTCGTGCTCGAAAACTTTCTGCCGCTGACGCAGGTCGCGGATCTGCAGCAACGTCTGCGCAGCACGATCGACAAGCGGCGCGCCGGTCTCGGTACACCCCTGCAGAACCAGAGCCTGCAGCGCGGGGCCGGCGAGGATACCCGGATCTTCCACATCCTCGATGATGATCCCGCCTTCCTCGACATGATCGATCCACCCGCCATCATGCCCTACGTGCGCGGCCTGTTGAATGAGAATGCCCACTTCCATGCGTCCGATGCGATATGGGAAGAGGAACTCCGCTTGGAGGATCGTCCGGGATGGCACATGGATGGTCGCGACGCGGGGTATCGGAATTTGCGGCCGAACATTCCACATCTGCAACTGAAGGTGGGCTACTACCTGTCTGATATGCGCGAACCTGACCAGGGCAATCTGATGCTGGTGCCGGTGTCGCACCACACGGCGCTGGAGCCCGACAGCCAGCTGCTGTCCGGCTTTGCCACCTTCCCGGGCGCTGTGCAGATCTGTGCCGGCCCGTGAGCGGCGATTCTGTTCCACAATG
>CALFPI010000616.1 GCA_937919035.1 uncultured Gemmatimonadaceae bacterium | reverse complement strand
GGCAAGCGGCCACCATATCCTCTGGCGCGCGCACAGCAATCTCCTGTGACGGCTGCGAGAACCGAAAGGAACGGCCCTCTGCCCCGGGTCGGTAGGACTCCAGCAAGACTTGCTCGGGCAGATTCAAGGCGTCACGGGTACGGGAAGTAGAGCACACGAATGTCACAGAAGTCCTGTCGCGGGGCCCCACTGCCGCGCACGAACACGCCGTACTCGCTGGCGGCGTCCACGGGCCACAAGTAGGCCTCCATCTGCCACAAATGCTGGTCCCGGCCGATCCCCTCAACTGCCTTGGCTGCGGTGGTCAGCAGGCTGAGTTCAGTGACTGCCTCGATTTGTGCCGGCAATGTGCCCGGTTCGGTCTGATAGAGTGACACCCGGGAAAGCAGGTCGCTGCGGGCCGACAACAGAACGCACAGGCCGGGTCCCGGAGGGCGGAAGCGCGCCGCAGAAAAGATGCGGAAAGGCAGGCCACTGTCATTGCGTACCGCCAACCCCGGCCTCGCGCTGACGGCAGGTCCGGCAACACCGAACTCGATCTGGGCGACCTCCTCCGGGTGCGCCTTCCACTGCCAACTGTCCGGCATCATCGACCGCCCGTCGCCACGCAATTGGTAGACCGCGCGGGTCGCGGAGTCGTAGACCTTTTCAAAGGCACTCTCGGGCAGGTGCAGGGACCTGACCTGCCCATCCATATTGGCCATGGCGTAGTCGGCCAGCGTGTAGCGTGGTGCCTCGGTGGCAAACAACAGCGTATGGGCGGTGCCGTCCATGAGCGTCGTGACAACACCCCGCTGGATGGCCGCCCTGGCGTAGTACTGGACCTCTACGTCCAGGCGAAAGGGCGCAACGATCAACTCGCCCCGCGGCGTTCGGCTCGCCAACCGGGCGCCCAGATCACGCCACCCGGGAAAGGTCTCATGTGTCGCCGCGGCAACGACGGACAGCCCGCCGAGGGACAATACCAGCAGCGCCACACTCCCCTGCCGACGCCACCCAGCCGGGATCGCAGCGACCCCGATCGCTGCGGCCGTTGCGAACCAGGGCAGCAGGAACAGGTAGCCCCGGGGCCGGGGTGCGATGCCATGAATCAGCGGCAACACAAAGGCGGCTGTTGGCAGAGCAACGATCAGGCCGAACAGCTGTGTCGCGTGCTGCCGCAACCACAGAGCTCCAAGGACCGCCAGCAACAATGCCACAACGCCGGGCTGCACGGCAACGTCGAACAGCAAACCGCCGAAGGCGGCAAAGCTGCCCGAATGCAGGTCGATGCCCCAGGCCCGCCCGGCATCAAAAACGCGGTCCAGAATGCGGCCGTACGCTGCCAGTGCAGAAACGAGGACGGCCCCATGAACAGCAAGCGTCGCCGTCAACAATGGCCGATCCCCGGAGCGGGCGGCGTGCACGAAAGACCAGCCCGCCAGACCGACAGCCAGCAGGGCCGCGCTCGGTTGGGTGTACAGCGCCAGGAAGAGTGCTACGCCATACAACGGCCACCAGACGCGTTCACGAGCCAGCTGGGCCCGCAACAGGGCCCCGCCTGCCACGGCGGAAAAGAGTGTAATCAGCGTGTAGCCCCGGGCTGCCTGCGACCAGGCGATATGCGCCGGAGAGAGTGCCACGACGGCTGCCGCCAGCGTCGGCAACCACCTGTTGGCCGGCAGAAAGAGGCTGCAACAGGCGCGCGCGAGCCACCAGGTGGCAGCGATCGTCAACACGCCCCCCACCAGGGCCGGCAGGCGCATGCCCACCTCATTGGCGCCAAAAACAGCCGCCGATGCCTTCACGAGAAACGTGTGGAAGATGTGGTTGTTCGGTACCGGGTAGTGTGTCGCAATGGTCGACACTGAGTGTGAAGCGAAGGCCTCCCAGGTGTAGGCCTCATCGTGATCGAGGGCGTCACCGAGCCCCGGCAGACGCAGCAGAATGCCGATGACGAGCACCACGGCAAACTGCAGCACCGGGCGCTGCCAGACAGGAATGGGTTGGAGCGTTGCAGATTTCAGTAGAGCAGCTCCCGGAATCGGCGCACCGTGTGCAGGGTGATAAGATTGCCATCATGGGCACTGCGCGCCCGCTGATCCCCGGAGCGGGACAGCACGTGCAGATTATCCCCGTCGATGATCATGCTGGCATAGTGCCTCGCCTGCCCCGCGTCGGCGCCACGAGTGACGATGCCCGCGGGGCACCAGTCGACGCAGTTCCTGCTGAAATACAGCGCCAGGATATGGCGTTCGTTGTTGGGCAGACCGTAGCGGTCAGGCGGCATCGTGTGCGGCTTGCGCATGGAGTCGGTCGCCAGACTCGACAGCAACCAGAAGTGGTCCGAGATCGGATCGAACAGAATGTGGAAACGCATCTGACCGCCCGGACACGGCACGTAGCGCATGGGTTCACCAGAAGGGGCTGTCGCCGCCGCCGTTGTCCACGTGCCGTCCTCGGCCTCGGTAACGCGGGCAATCGCCGCCAGTCCGGTGCCACCGGTGTGAGCCCGCATCCACAAATACACGGTACGACCGGCGGGATCGTGCCACAGATGCTGCGGATCGGTGAACTCAACCACGTTGGTCTCGAGCCATCCGGGTGGATGCATGGTGCGGCCTTCGGCTACCCGC
>CALFPI010000615.1 GCA_937919035.1 uncultured Gemmatimonadaceae bacterium | reverse complement strand
TTCATGAAATTTCCGTTATGATTTGGTAAGAATTTACCAAATGGATGTTGTAATGCATGGAAATCTGCGAGGCGACTGAAGCCATCCCCCAGTACCTGCGCGACCTCCTCGATCAACTCGATGTCGGCGGCATCAAAGGCGTCCGGAAGGGAACTGTTGACGGCGAAGGTGCCCTGACGGAAAGGCACATCGACAACGCCGCGCACATGATGGGAAAAGACACTCTCGATGTCGCGGGCCTCGCCATACGGGTCGTCCTTGTCGAGATCGCTGCGGTAGACGGTTGTGCCGCCACGCCAGATGTCGAGGATGATATCGGCTCCCGCATCTGAACCGGCAGAGATCCAGTCATCATCCCGCGTCATATTGTGAAAGCTGACGTGTGGTGGGTCCTGCTTGTCGTCGACGAGATTCACGCCGCAGTCCTCGAATGGCAGATCCAGGCGCCGCAGGCCGTCCCGTACGGCTACCAGAACGTGCTCGAGGTCGGACGTCGAGTGCATGCGCCACACCTCTCCATGCAGCTTGAACAGGAGCTGACGCCGAGCCTCTCGCTGCACGTCGGCCGTTACGTCTTCGCGCACAACGAGCACACCATTCACAATGCCCTGAGCATCCCGCAGGGGTCGGCCGACGATATGAAAATGACGCTGGCCGCCTTCGGTCAGGGTGTGGACAATGTCGTAATCGGAAGACCTGCCAGCGCGCGCAGACTCCAGCAAGGCCGCCAATGGCACGCGGTTCTCAGGGGAGGCAAAGCCGAGGATCGAGTGGCCTACGCGGGATTCGCGTTGAATGGATTGGCCGAGACTGCGGGCATACTCGAGGAAGGCGTCATTGACGTCGACAATGATACCTTGCCGATCAACAAGGGTCGCCGGTGTCGGCAGGGCGCGGAATGCCTCGCCGCCGATCAGGTTGTGGGAGGATTGGGTCATGCTGCGCAAATTACACTCCAGCAAAGGCGGATGCGAACCTGGAACTCCGCCCAAGCGTGCCCCGGCGGGTGCCGGGAAGATCACTCCGACTGGACGGACGCTTCTTCGCGGGGGCGCGGTGCGAGCTTGTTGCCGTCGATGACGCGGGTGCAGGCATTCCAGTGCAGAATGGCGTCGTCGTCATCGTCGGGACTCAACTCGTGAGCCGTGGCAAACAGAGCCAGGGCTCGCTGCATTTCGTCGTATGCATCGAACGTGGCCCCCGGGTAGCCACGGTTGAGGCGTGATTTGGCGTGACGTTCCCAGACGATGCCGGCATAGTACGCCTGAGCGTAGTCGCCCGCGAGACGTGGAACGAAATCGAGGGCCGCATTGGCGCCGATCTTCGCTTCCAGTTCGAACTGGTCCGTCAATGCCAGCACCAGGCCAACCAGAGCCTGCTGATTGCCGGGTTCTACGGCCAGAACGTCGTGGCAGATGCTCTCGGCGACCCGCGGCTGGTTGAGCAGGCGGTAGCGCTCGATCCGTTCCAGCGCGCGTGGCACAGCCTCGGGGCGGATTTTCTTCAACTCGGTCATGGCTTCGATCCTGTCGAGACGTCGGCGGACGAGAAAATACTCAGCAGTTTGCCAAGCGGATCATAGAACTTGTCCACAACCCGTTCCTTGAGCGGAATGATGGCGTTGTCCGTAATCCTGATTTCTTCGGGACAGACGTTGGTGCAGCATTTGGTGATGTTGCAGAAGCCAATGCCATGTTCCTGCTTGAGATCCCCTCGCCGGTCCTCGACATCGAGAGGGTGCATCTCCAGAGCTGCTGTGTAGACCATCAGGCGCGGCCCGACGAATTCCTCATGTCTGTCATGCTCACGCAACACGTGGCACACGTCCTGGCAGAGGAAACATTCGATACATTTGCGAAATTCCTGCACCCGGTCGACATCCTTCTGGTCCATACGCCAGGTGCCATCGGCGGCATCGGGCGGGCGCGGCTTGAACTTCCTGACCTTCATCTTCGCCCGATAGTTCCACGACACATCAACAACCAGATCGCGGATGTGGGGGAAAGCCTTCATCGGTTCCACGGTGACGGGCTTGGTCAGATCGAGCTGATCAAGGCGCGTCATACACATGAGCTTTGGCACACCATTGATCTCGGCCGAACAGGAGCCGCACTTGCCTGCCTTGCAGTTCCAGCGACAAGCCAGATCCGGGGCCTGCTCGGCCTGAATCTGATGCACCGCGTCGAGCACGACCATGCCTTCGTCGATGCGGGCGACGTGCTCATCGAAATGGCCTTTGTCCCCTGTGCCCCGCCAGATCTGGAAACGCGCTTCGTTCATTACTTGGACTCCGTATCGATGATCTGCTGCAGGTTGCCGGGTATCGGGGGAATCGGCAGCTGATCGACCTCCATATTGCCGTCGGCACCCTTGCGCACGCGCACGTTGACCTTGGCGAAGTGGCCGGGATCCTTGTCCGGGTAGTCGTCG